>NZ_BPRL01000019.1:0-182322 GCF_045862635.1 Kitasatospora sp. NE20-6 | reverse complement strand
CACGTGTTACTCACCCGTTCGCCACTGATCCACCCCGAAGGGCTTCACCGTTCGACTTGCATGTGTTAAGCACGCCGCCAGCGTTCGTCCTGAGCCAGGATCAAACTCTCCGTGAATGATGACCCGTGATCGGGTTCACACCCGCGCAGAGCGGCACGGCAACCCCCGGAATAGGAAGTCCCGCGCACTGCGTCCTCGCTGTGTTTATGTACTACAAAAGGAATCTCCAACCCCGGAACAAGTCCGAGGCCGGGGATGTCAACATATCTGGCGTTGACTTTTGGCACGCTGTTGAGTTCTCAAGGAACGGACACTTCCTTCGGACCGCCTTCCAGCGGACCCTCCGGGCGTTTCGCTCTTTCGTGTTCCCAGCTTATCAGATCCGAGCTCGTGCTCTTTCCCGACTCGCTTTCGACTTCTTTCACCGGAACCGGCCTGACGGCCTGTCCGACGTTTCAAACCTTAGCCGATCCCCGCTCCGAAAAGCGAATCCGACCGCAACCCATATAAACGCGCACACCGAATTCGCACAGGGACGCGACAAGACACGACCCTGCCCGGGAATCGGGAAGTGATGGTTCAGAGGATTGGCCGCCCCGGGACCGTCCGCGCAGATGCGTGTCCGGTGCTCCCTGCCGAGCGACCAGGTAACACTACGCCGCCGGACGGGTGGACGCAAACAAGCCGGCCGGACCCGGGCCTGCGAGCTGGGCGCGGCTGCACGTCCCGGCCGCCCTGACGGCATGCGGACGCCCCCGGTACGGGCGGGTGCGCGTACCGGGGGCGTCCGGGGAGAAGGGGGGTGTCAGGCCCGGCCCATCTCCTCGACGATCGCCGCCGCGAAGGCGTCGATGTCGGCCTCGGTCGTGTCGTACGAAGCCATCCAGCGCACCTCGCCGGTGTGCTCGTCCCAGAAGTAGAAGCGGTAGCGCTTCTGCAGTCGCTCGCTGACCTCGCGCGGGAGGACGGCGAACACCGCGTTGGCCTGGACGGGCCGGACCAGCGCCACACCGTCGATGCCGCTGACGGCCGCCTCCAGGCGCTTCGCCATGGCGTTGGCGTGGCCCGCGTTGCGCAGCCAGAGGTCGCCCGCGAGGAGCGCCTCGAACTGGACGGAGACGAAGCGCATCTTCGACGCGAGCTGCATCGACATCTTGCGCAGGTACTTGAGGTTGCGGACGCGTTCGGGGTCGAGCACCACGACGACCTCGCCGAGCAGCAGGCCGTTCTTGGTGCCGCCGTAGGAGAGGACGTCGACGCCGGCGTCGGTGGTGAACTCGCGGAACGGCCGGCCCAGGCTGGCAGCGGCGTTCGCGAGGCGGGAGCCGTCGACGTGGACGAGCATGCCGCGCTCGTGCGCGTGCTCGCAGATCGCCCTGATCTCGTCGGGCGTGTAGACGGTGCCGAGCTCGGTGCTCTGCGTCAGCGAGACGGCGAGCGGCTGGGCCCGGTGCTCGTCGTCCCAGCCCCAGGCCTGGCGGTCGATGAGCTCGGGGGTGAGCTTGCCGTCCGGGGTGGGCACGGTGAGGATCTTGAGGCCGGCGACCTTCTCCGGCGCGCCGCACTCGTCGACGTTGATGTGGGCGGACTCGGCCGCGACGACGGCACCCCAGCGCGGGAGCAGCGCCTGCAGGGCGACGACGTTGGCGCCGGTGCCGTTGAAGACGGGGAAGGCCTCGGCGCGCTCGCCGAAGTGGCGGCGGAAGACCTGCTGCAGGTGGGCGGTGTAGTCGTCCTCGCCGTAGGCGACCTGGTGGCCGCCGTTGGCGAGGGCGATGGCGGCGAGGACCTCGGGGTGCACGCCGGCGTAGTTGTCGCTGGCGAAGCCGCGCACGGCGGGGTCGTGGTGCCGCTGCGCGTCGGTGCGGAGGTCGGCGGTGCCGTCGAGGTCGGTGGTGCCGTCGGTCATCGGGCTGTCAGCCACAGGTGCTGTCCGTTCAGTTCTGCTGCGGGGCGGGTCCAGAGGCCCGCCAGGGTGTCGGCGAGGTCGGAGGTGTCGGTGAAGCCGTCGAACGCGGCGTCCGGCTTGTTCGCCCGCATCTCGGGGGTGACCAGGGCCTTGATCACCAGGATCGCGGCTGCAGCGGTCGGGGTGCCGTCCCCGGCGGTGGTCTCCCTGCGGAAGGAGTCGGCGAGGGAGAGCGTCCAGGCCTCGCTCGCGGCCTTGGCGGCGGCGTACGCGGCGCCGCCGGCGGTGGGCCGGTGCGCGGCGGTGGCCGAGACCATGGCGTAGCGGCCGGCGGCCGAGCGCAGCAGGGCGGGCTGGAAGGCCAGCGAGGTGTGCTGGAGGGTGCGGACGACGCGGTCGTGCAGCCAGTCCCAGTCGTCGATGCGGGTGTCGAAGAAGGTCTTGCTGCCGCGCCATCCGCCGACGAGGTGGAGGAGGCCGTCGACCTGGCCGTGTTCGGCCTCCAGGTGGTCGGCCCAGTCGTGCACCTCCTGCGGGTCGAGGAGGTCGATGACCTGGCCGGAGACCGTGGCGCCCGGCACGGAGGCGCGGACGGCGTCGAGGGCTGCGTCGAGGCGCCGGGCGTCGCTGCCGGCGGCGATCACGGTGGCGCCGTCGGCGGCGAGGCGGCGGAGGGTGGCCCGGCCCGCGACGCCGGTGGCACCGGCCACGGCCACGACCTTGCCCTGCAGGGGGGCGGTCATGCGGCGGCCCCCTGGAGGCCGGCGCCGGTGATGCCGGTGGTGGCGGCGATGACGCCGCGCAGCTTCTTGGCGAGGGCCTCGTAGAACATGCTGAGCGGGAACTCGTCCGCCATGACGGCGTCGCACAGCGCCTTGTTGAGGGCCTTGCCGTCGGTGATGCCGAGCGGCAGCGCGTCGGGGCCCTTGGCCCAGGTGGAGGCCGGGTGCGGGGTCAGGTAGCGGGAGACCAGCTCGTACGCGGCGATCCAGTGGGCGGTCTTGGGCCGGTCGATGCCGTCGCGGTAGAGCGTCTCGATCTCGGCGCAGAGCGCGTTGGTGACGTCGGCGACGCGGGTCCAGTCGATGGAGAGCCGGTTGTCGCGCCAGCGCAGGGCGTCGTGCTTGTGGAGGTAGGCGAAGAGGAGCTGGCCGCCCATGCCGTCGTAGTTGCGGACGCGGTCGCCGCTGACCGGGAAGCGGAACATCCGGTCGAAGAGGATCGCGTACTGGACGTCGCGGCCCTGCGCGTAGCCCTCGGCCTCCAGTTTCACGGCCTCCTTGAAGGCGGTGAGGTCGCAGCGCAGCTCCTCCAGGCCGTACATCCAGAACGGGCTGCGCTGCTTGATCATGAAGGGGTCGAACGGCAGGTCGCCGTGGCTGTGGGTGCGGTCGTGGACGAGGTCCCAGAGGACGAACGTCTGCTGGGCGCGCTCCTGGTCCTCCAGGAGGCCGGTGGCGTCCGCGGGGATCTCCAGGCCGAGGAGGTCGACGGCGCTGGTGGTGACGGCGCGGAAGCGGGCGGCCTCGCGGTCGCAGAAGATGCCGCCCCAGGTGAAACGTTCCGGCGCCTCGCGCACGGCCACGGTCTCGGGGAACAGCACCGCGGAGTTGGTGTCGTAGCCGGCGGTGAAGTCGGTGAAGGTGATCGGCACGAACATCGGGTTGTCGAAGCGCTCGCGCTCCAGCTCGGCCAGCCACTCCGGCCAGACGACCTTCAGCAGCACCGCTTCGAGGTTGCGGTCGGGGTTGCCGTTCTGGGTGTACATCGGGAAGACGACGAGGTGGTCGAGGCCGTCCTCGCGCTGACCGGCGGGCTGGAAGGCGAGCAGCGAGTCGAGGAAGTCGGGTGCGCGGTAGCCGGTGTCGGCCCACTTGCGCAGGTCTTCGCGGACGGCGGCGAGGTAGGGCCCGTCGTGCGGGAAGAGCGGGGCGAGTTCCTCGACCGCGGCGAGCACGGTGGCCAGCAGCGGGTCGACGGTGTGCCGCTGCACGGCGGCGAGGTCGATGGAGCCGTCCTTGGACTGCAGGGGGCGCAGGGCCTCCACGGCGTCCTTGAGGCGCAGCCAGGCGGGGTGCTCGGCCGGAGAGGCGGAAGCATCGCCTGCCACGGCGAGCGTCGGCGAAAGATTCTGCATCTGAGACTCACTTCGACAGGAGGTATTACGACAGATACACCATAGATACGAAAGGTTCTTCTGTTCAAGGGGGGCCTGTCGGACAATCCTGCGGTCAGCCGGGCCTCCCGCGCGAAATCCGGTGCGGCGTCGGCCGATCGGGCACTGCGGCCAGCATCCGGCGCTCCCGGCGGACCCGCCACCGGGAACCCTGCCCCGCACCCGGGGCGTCCGGTCCGGACCGCCGGCCGGCGTCCACTCCCGTGCGCCCCCCTGCGCGCCCTGCTGTCCCTGGCGGCGATCGGTGACCGTGGACGTACTGTCCGTCCCCGTCGCCGGGAGGGGTGCCGTGCACGGTCCGGCCGTGGTCACCTGGTTGCTGGCGGGGCTGGCCGCCGGCGCAGCGGGGCTGTGCCTCCTGCGGCTGCGCAGCCCGGGCTGCCGGGGCGCCCACCGGCGCGGCGAGGCCGCCGAGGCGGCGATGGCCGCGGGGACGGCCGGCATGGCCGTCCTGCCCGGGGTGGTCTGGGGCTGGGTCTTCACGGTGCTGGCGGGCTGGCTCCTGCTGGGCGCGGTCGGCGAACGGTCCGGTCTCGCGCACCGCCTGCACCACGGGGTCGGCTCGCTCGCGATGGCGTACATGGCCTTGGCGATGGCGCCGGGCCACGGGCATCTGCACCCGGGCGTCCCGATGGGCCTGCCGGCGGTGACGGGCGGGCTCCTCCTCTACTTCGGCGGGTACACGCTGTGGGCCGGCAGCCGCCTGCTGGCCGCGCCGGACGCCACCGCGCACGCCGCACAGACCACGCACACCACGCACGCCGCGCACACCACGGCGACGGCGCACGCCGCGATGTGGGGGCGTGCGGGCGACGGGACGCTCCAGGCGTGCCGGGCGGCGATGGGCATCGCGATGTTCGCCATGCTGCTGACCCTCTGACACCCGCTCGTCGGCGGGGTGTCGTTGGTCACTGGCACCGGCAAGCCGTTCCACCCCGGCCCCGGGGCACATAGGTTGGTGCCGCGCACTGTCGCGCACCGATCCCTCCTCGGGGGAGCACTGCCATGACGGCCCTGCTGAGCCTGCTGCTGCTCGGACTCCTGCTCGCCACCCTCGCCCCCGGCCGGCTGGCCCGGGCCCGCTGGCCCGAGCGTGAACCCGTGCTGGCCCTGCTCGCGTGGCAGTCCCTGGTGATCGCGGTGCTGCTCTGCTGCGTGTTCGGCCTCCTCCTGGCCTGCGTGGCGGCGCTGCCGGCCCTGCGGAACCTGGTGTTCGACGGCGCACCGACCGGCGTCGAGGAGGCGTACGGGCTGGCCGGGTCCGAGGGCTGGGGCCGCCTCGTGGCGACCCTCCTGGCGCTGGGCGGGGTGCAGACCGCGGTCGCGCTGACCCGCGAGGTACGGGCCGCCCGCGCCCTGCGCGGCGCACGGCACGCCCAACTCGACGACCGTGCACCCCGGTTGCCGTCCGAGCTGACCCCGGACCGGCACTCGGGCGAGCGGCTGGTCGTCCTGGAGAACGTCCGCGCCGAAGCCTGGTCACTGCCCGGCCCGGAGGCCCGGCTCGTGGTCACCACCGGCGCGATCCAGCAGTTGGGCGACCGTGGGCTGGCCGCCGTACTGAGCCACGAGCGCAGCCATGTTCGGGCCCGGCACCACTGGCTGGCCCAGTGCGCCGAGGCGCTGGCGACCGGGTTCCCCGGCGTCGGGGTGTTCAGCGCGTTCCGGGACCAGGTCGGGGAACTCGTCGAGCTGGCGGCGGACGACCGCGCGGCCCGACGCCACGGGCGGGTCACCACCGCGCTCGCCCTCGTCGAGATCAACACCGGGCGCGGGGTCTTCGGCGCCTGCCTGCCGCAGCACGCGGCACAGGCGCCGCGCCGGGTCGACCGGCTGCTGCTCGGGGAGCCCCGGCTGCCGCTGCACCACCGGCTGCGGCTGACGCTGGCCGCGCTGGCGGCACCGGGCGCGGCCGTACTGCTGCTGCTCGCCCCCGGGCTGGGCGCCCTCCTGTGAGCACCGGCTCCTGACCGGGGCGCGGTCCGCCGCGCCCTGACGGGCCGACCGGGTATGCAGGCGGACCGGACGTGCAGGCCGACCGGGCGTGCAGGCCACGCCCGCGGCCGGGTCGGGCCCGGCCCGGCCCGCACAGGTCAGCCGGGTGTGCGGCCGGACCGGCGCAGGTCAGCCGAGCGTGCGGGCGAGGACCTCGCGGTGCACCGGCTGCGCCTCCAGATAGCGGGCGCGGCCGTCGTCGGTGAGCGCGACGAAGATGCCGCGGCGGTCGAGCTCGCACATCGCGCGGACGACCAGACCGTCCTTCTCCAGACGGCCGATCAGCCGGGAGAGCGCGCTCTGGCTGAGGTGCACGGTCTGGGCGATGTCCTGCACCCGGAGCTTGCCGGGGCCCGCGCGCTTCTCGTCCTCCCAGAGGCGCTCCAGCACCTCGAACTCGCTCATGCCCAGCCCGTACCGGTCTCCGAGGGCGCGGTCCAGCGCGCAGGAGACGGCAGCGTGCCGCGCGAGCACATCACGCCATTCGAAGACGAGCTCGGCGTCGGGGGCGATGTCCGGTTCAGCCACCGCTCCAGGCTAGCACGTGCCGACACATTTAATGCGGCGGCATTAAATTCGCTTGCATTGGATGCATGCGCATGTAGTCTCTTCCCCATGACGCCCGCATCTGACGACCCGTCGACGACCGAGACCTGGAGCCCCCGCCTGTGGGGCACCCTCGTCGTCCTCTGCGCCGCCCTCTTCCTCGACGCCCTCGACGTCTCGATGGTCGGCGTCGCCCTCCCCTCCATCGGCAGCGACCTCCACCTCTCCACCTCCGCCCTGCAATGGGTGGTCAGCGGCTACGTCCTCGGGTACGGCGGCCTCCTGCTCCTCGGCGGCCGCGCCGCGGACCTGCTCGGCCGACGCCGGGTCTTCCTGATAGCACTCGGCGTCTTCGCCGCCGCCTCGCTGCTCGGCGGGCTCGTCGACGACGGCGGCCTGCTGATCGCCGCCCGGTTCCTGAAGGGGATCAGCGCGGCCTTCACGGCGCCGGCCGGTCTGTCGATCATCACGACCACCTTCGCCGAGGGCCCCGCCCGCAACCGGGCCCTGTCCATCTACACCACCTGCGGCGCCAGCGGCTTCTCCCTGGGCCTGGTGCTGAGCGGCCTGCTCACCTCGGCGGGCTGGCGCTGGACCTTCCTCATGCCCGTCCCGGTCGCGCTGCTCGCCCTGGCCGCAGCGTTCCGCCTGCTGCCCCGCCAGCCCGTGGCGGCCCGCGACGGCGCGGGGTACGACGTGGCCGGTGCGATCACCGGCACCGGCTCCCTGCTCCTGCTCGTCTTCACCGTGACGGAGGCCCAGAGCGCCGGCTGGGCGAGCGCCCGCACCCTCGGTTCGCTCGCGGCCGTCGCCGTCCTCATGACGCTCTTCCTGGTCGTCGAGTCCCGCACGGCCCACCCGCTGGTCCGGCTCGGCATCTTCCGCAACGGAGGGGTGGCGCGGGCCAACATCGCCGCGGTCGCGGTCTTCGGCTCCTACGCGGGCTTCCAGTTCATCGCCACCCTCTACCTGCAGCGCCTGCTCGGCTGGTCCGCACTGGAGATGGCGCTCGCGTTCCTGCCGGCCGGCGCCCTGGTGGCCCTGTCCGCCACGAAGATGGGTGCGGTCGTCGACCGCTTCGGCACCGCCCGGCTGATGCCGCTCGGCATCCTGGCGCTGACCGCCGGATACGCGCTCTTCCTCCGGCTCGACGAGCACTCCGGGCTGGTCGGCCTGGTACTGCCCAGCATGGTGCTGCTCGGCATCGGCTTCGCACTGGCCTTCCCGTCCGTCAACATCGCCGCCACCAACGGCGTCTCCGACGACGAACAGGGCCTGGCATCGGGCCTGGTGAACACCGCGTTCCAGGTCGGCAGCGCCCTCGTGCTCGCCGCCGCGACGGCGGTGATCACCGCGGGGAGCGGCGGAGGCCAGAGCCCCCAGGCGCAGCTGGACGGCTACCGGCCGGCCCTGCTGTTCGTGACCGGGGTCTCGCTGGTGGGGCTGGTGGTCACGGCGGTGGGCTGGGTCCTGGACGCCCGCCGCGACCGCTCCCCCGACCCCGCGGAGGAGGCTGCCGGGACGCACCGGTCGGACAAGGTGCTCGTGGACAGCTGAGCCACGGCACGGAAGGCCGGCTCCACCAAACCCCCGTGTTGGTGGAGCCGGCGTTCTCCGCACGCTGCGGGCGGGCCGAACCTGGCGGGACGGCCTCGTCGCGGACGGCCCGGCCAGTATATTGGCCATGAGCCAGTCAACGTACGGAGCAGACACGATGACACCTCGCGGGGAATCGGTCAATGAGGAGTTGCGCAGGCGATCCCGCCGCCGCATCATGCGCGCCACCGTCGAACTGGTCGACCAGCACGGATACGCCCGCACGACACTGGGCGACATCGCCGAAAGGGCAGGGCTGGCACGCGGTCTGGTGTCGTACTACTTCGACGGCAAACGGCTCCTCATGCAGTCGGCGACGCACCGGCTCATGCATCTGGAACTGGCCGCAGCCCTGGAGTCTCTGTCCCCGAACTCCTCGGCCGAGGCCCGGCTCGCCCGCGCGATCGACGCCGTGCTCGGAGTGGCCCTCGGCCACCCCCGGGTGATGCGCTCGCACCTCGCGCTCATCCTCGACCCGGACGTCGGCGCCTTCGTGCAGGACCCGGAGCAGCAGCAGCTCGGCGCGATCCTGCGAGGGCTGCTGGAGGACTGGGGCGCCCGGGATCCGGCCGCCGAGCACGCGCTCCTGCGGAGCGCACTGATGGGCGGGTGCATCGGCGTCCTGCTGCCGGGCGCGACGACACCGCTGGCGCCGATCCGGGCCGACCTGTTCTCCCGGTACGGCCTGGCATGGGAACTCGGCGTGCCGCCTCAGCCGGAGGCCCCGCCGCGGGCACAGCCCTCCGCCCGCACCTGACACGGGCCGCTCTCGTCCGCCATCGGCCACCGCACAGCAGCTGCACGGCGACTGCACCCGGGCCGACCGCACCCCGCTGCACGGCATGCAGGCGCCAGCGTCGAAGCAGCCGCCATCGAGGCACCCGGCATCGAGGGGCACGGCGCGCACGCACGCGACATCCGGGCGGGATGCACCGGCGGCGGTCCCGCCCGGGACCGCCTGGTCTCCTGCCGCGGGCCGGAGCGGGCTCAGCGCTCCTTGAGGAGGCCGGCGAGCAGGTCCACGGTCTGGTCGGGCGTCAGGCTGTCGACGCAGAGACGCTCCATCACCTGGATGTAGGCGTCCACGTCGTCGCGCTTGTCGAGGTAGAGCGCGCTGGTGAGCTGCTCCAGGTAGACGACGTCGGCGAGGTCCTGCTCGGGGAAGCGCAGGATGGAGAAGGCTCCGCTCTCGCCCGCGTGGGCGCCGAAACGGAACGGCATGACCTGGACGACGACGTTCGGGCGCTGCGCCATGTCGATGAGGTGCTGCACCTGGGAGCGCATCACGGCGGGTCCGCCGACGGGCCGGCGCAGCGCCGCCTCGTCGATGACGGCCCAGAGCCGCGGGCTCTGACCTTCCGTCAGCAGCGACTGACGGCGCATCCGCAGGCTGACCCGGCGCTCCAGCTCCTCCGGGCTCACGGCGGGCCGGCTCTGGGCGAAGACGGCGCGCGCGTAGTCCTCCGCCTGCAGCAGGCCCGGGATGAACTGCACCTCGTAGGTGCGGATCAGCGCGGCGGCCTCCTCCAGTCCTACGTACGTCTGGAACCAGTTCGGCAGGACGTCGTTGAAGCTGTGCCACCAGCCGGACTTGTTGGCCTCGCGGACGAGGCCGAGCAGCGCCTCGCGCTCGACGGCGTCGTCGACGCCGTACAGGCTGAGAAGGTCCGCGACGTCGCGCTCCTTGAAGGAGACGCGGCCGAGCTCCATGCGGCTGATCTTCGACTCCGAGGCGCGGATCGTGTAGCCGGCGTCCTCGCGCGTGATGCCGCGCCCCTCGCGCAGGCGGCGCAGCTGTGAGCCGAGGAGGATACGGCGCACCATCGAGCCCCCGCCGGGCTGAACTGTGGTCATGCGGTCGGAAACCTCCACCTTGGGTCAAACAGCGCACAGTCTGCCATCAGTTGGGAGCGCTCGGTGCCCGTAGTGACACGACGATCTCCTACTTCTGCATCACATCCTTCATCTTGCACGTGCATCCGGCGCTTGCATATGCCAAACATGCGAGTGCACGTGAATCGACTCTTGCATCTGCAGTGAGCGCAGAGGACCATGGTGCACGTGCACCTGCACGCACCTGACAACTCCGCGGGCTCCGCGTCGACCGAACGCGCGACATCGCACACTCTCCCGGCCGCACCCCCGTGCGGCCGGGAGTTCGTGTGCGGGTCCGGGTTTCCGGACGGGCGGGCGAGCGGCCGAGCGAGTCGGAGGTGACCGGCATGACCCGCGTGGGTCCAGCCGTGTCCGCCCCCTTATGGGAGGAGCTCTTCATGAGCACCGGTACGGCCATAGCCGCCGACCCGTACGTGGTCAGCTGTACCCTCGCCCCCCGGTTCGAGGCCGTGAGATCGGCCCGGGAGTTCGCCCGGACCACGCTCCGCGGCTGGGGACTCGACTCGCTCTTCGACGATGTCGCACTGGTCGCATCGGAGTTGGTGACGAACGCCCTGCGCCATGCGATGGGCGCGACCCCGGACGGCAGAACGGCCGAGCGCGGCGCACCGAGCCAGGTGCCCGCCCAGCCGGGGCGGCTGCAGGCCGCCGACGCGAGAGTCCCGATCAGGATCAGCCTGGTGCACAGGTCCCCGCAGGTGGTGTGCGCGGTGAGCGACCCCAGTGCGCAGGGCCCGGTCGCCCGGGAGGCCGACTTCGTGGCGGAGTCCGGCCGCGGGCTGCACCTGGTCGACTCCTTCACGAGTTCCTGGGGCTGGCACCCGCTGGCAGGCGCGGGGAAGGTCGTGTGGGCGCTGTTCGACGCGCCGCCGGAGTCCGCCGCAGGCCGGCACCGCCGCTCGCTCTGACCCGGCCGGGCACGGAAGCGCGGAGCATCGAACGGCCGGTCACGGACCGGCAGAGCAGCACCGCAGAGCAGCATCACAGGGCGGCACGGGCGGACGGCAGGGCAGCACGGCACAGCAGCGCGGTCGACCGGTACGCAGCACCGCGCACCGTGACAGAGGACAGCAGGCCCCGGGCACACACACCCGGCCGGGCTCCGCACGGAGCACAGCCGAGGCCGGGGCCGGCAGACGGACAGGCAGACAGGCAGTGCGCGACCCGGCCTCCGGGCGGCCGCCCCACCGCACGCACGGGGGATGAGGTCGAAGGCGGAACAGCCTCCCGGACGCCCCACCGGGTTGACCCGGCCGACGGCCGAGCCGTCGCGGCGACACCCACGACGGCCCCGGCGGAGCGGTGGACCGACGGCCGGTCAGACCGACAGGTGGTCGAACTCCCCGTCCTTCGCCCCGAGGAGCAGGGCGGCTATCTCCGCGCGGGTGTAGATGAGGGCGGGCCCGTCGGGGTAGCGCGAGTTGCGCATGGCGACATCACCACCCGGGAGGGCGGCGAACTCGACACAGTTGCCCTGCGAGTTGCTGTGCAGGCTCTTCTGCCAGACCACACCGTCGAGGTCCGCAGCCGCCATGCCGTTGTACGTGTCACTCATCGTCTTCTCCCCAGAGCCTGGCGTTCGCCTCACTTGACGTGATGATAGCCCGGCTGCACGTGCATCAGCACGGGACATTGCGCGTGCATCCGACTCATCAGTAGCACCGAACACCCAACGGGCCCACCAGGCAAAACCGGGCGACAGTGCGCGAATCGCCCGGTAAACGATCACCCTGGGTGCGGAGGCGCCAGCGGCCTGTTGATCTTCCGGCCGGGCGTCCGGGCTCACGCGCAGTCACATCAGGCCGTGTGAGCCGCATCACGCCACCGCTCGACGACTCCTGACAAGGTTTGACTACTTTTGTCCACCTTGTGCCATCACCACCAAGCCCTCACGGGAGTCGACTGCAGCCGGGGCGTCGGTATGTCCTACGATCTCCGCCATGAGCACCGCAGCCATCCCGGGCGCGCCACTGCCCGTCCGTACCCCAGGCTCCCGTGCGCGGGGGCGCCACCGTCGTCCCGAGCGCCCCGAGATCCCGACCGGTTCGCCGGCCCTCCTGCTGGCCGTGCCGGCCGTGGCCGGGCCCGAGGCCCGCCCGATCGTCGACGAGCTGCTGTCCATCGTGCGCAGCGAGCAGCCCGGCATCGAGATCGCCGCCGGATACGTCGCCACCGAGGCCGACGACGCGCCGACCGTGGCCGGCCTCCTCGCCATCGCGGCCGGCAACAACGCGCCGCCGCCGGTCATCGTGCCGCTGGTCCCCGGCCCGCACGGCTTCCTGACGGAGCTGCACGAGCTGGCCGCCGCCACGGGCGCCTCCGTGACCGATCCGCTCGGCCCGCACCCGCTGCTGGCCGAGGCCGTCCACGTACGCCTCTCCGAGGCGAACCTGGCCCGCGCCGACCGTGCCCGGCTCTTCGCCATCGCCACGGCCGCGGACGGCGTCGTGCTGACCGTCACCGGCGGCGAGGACGCGGCCGCCGCCGCCGGGATCACCGGCGTGCTCCTCGCGGCACGGCTCGCCGTGCCCGTGGTGGCCGCCGCCCTCGACGTGCCGGGCTCGGTGGCCGCCGCGGTCGAGCACCTCCGGGCGACCGGTTCCGAGCGACCGGCACTGGCCCCGCTCGTGATCGGCCCGGAGGCCGACGCCGAGCTGCTGGCCACGGCGGCCGAGGAGACCGGCTGCCCGAGCGCCGCACCCCTGGGCGCCTACCCGACCGTCGGTCAGCTGATCGCCTCCACCTACCTGGCCGTCCTGCCCGCCCCGGCGTACGCCGAGGAGCAGGACGAGGCCGAGGAGCCCGGCGCCGAGCACTGAGAGAGCCGCCGGGCGACCGGCGGTGCCGGCCTCCGGGCCGGCGTCCGACGAACGACGAGGGGCCCCGGCCGGTGCCGGGGCCCCTCGGGCGTTCCCCCGGCCGCCTCCCGCACGGACGTTCCGCACGGCTGGCCCGCAGAGCCGTCCCGCACAGCTGCCCTGCACGGCCGCAGCAGGGCTCCCCCGCCCCGCCACCCGCCCCGGACGCGCCGCGCCCCGTGACAGCCCCCGCCAGGCCCTTGTCAGGCCTCCGTCAGGCCCGCGCCGGGCTCGCGTCCTGCCGGACCCGGTCGGCAGCCACACCGACAGCCACACCGACAGCCGGGCCTCCGTCAGGCCGGCAGCCGGGAGGTCGGCGCCGCGACGTCCTTGAGCCGGATCGCGGGCACCGCGACGGCCCGTGGCGGACCGTCGACGTCGACCGGCGCCGTCGCGGCGTTCCACGGCCCTGCAGCGGCGCCCGCGGCCGGCTTGGTCAGCCGGACCGCCTGCCGCTCGCCCGCCCTGCGCAGCACGATCCTGGTGGGCGGCGGCGAGTCCGGGTCGAGCCAGACCTCCGTCCCGCCGGCCTTGCCGTCGAAGCTGCAGTCGAGCACCGCGATGTCGTCCGGCTGCCCGTCCGCGGTGGCACGGAAGGCGATGCCGGCCTTGCGATAGCCCGTCAGCCGGCACCGCCCGATCGTCACCGTCGTGCCGGCGAGCTGGTGCTTCGCGGTGACGATCGCGTGGTCGGACTGCCCGGCGGCGTCGACGAGCAGGCCGTCGAGGACGGTGCCGGCGTCGCGTCCGAGCGCGTGCACGGTGACGCCCGCGGCGGCGTTGCCGTACAGCACGCCGGCCGTGTAGTCGAAGTCGTTGAGGTAGGCACCGTGCTCGATGCCCGATGCGCCGTTGTGGTACGCCACGAACTGCGTGACGGTGTGGTGGTGCCGGGCGTTCAGCCAGACGAAGATGCCGTTCTGCAGGTTGTTGTGGGCCAGGCAGCGCTCGAAGGTCCACACGCCTTCGCTGGTCTCCGGCCACTCGAACCCGGACGCCCCCTCGGCGCCCTGCACGCCGACCGCCACGCAGTCGCGGGCGATGCCGCCCGTGCCCGCGCCCAGGGCGAAGCCGGTCAGCCGGTAGCCGCGCGGGGCGGGTTCGTAGACGGTGCGCGAGGCCACGCAGGACTCGTAGACGATGTCGTCGGACGGCGCCTGCGGGGTGCGGGTGTCCAGCGGCCCGTCCCACCAGTAGGCGTCCTCCCACGTGTCGTGGCTGATGCAGCTGCGGAAGGTGATGCCGTGACTGGCGTGCGGCACGAAGGCGTGGCTGCCCGTGTCGCGGACGACGACCCCCTCGACGACGGTGCCGCGCGAGGAGTCGGCGAGCATGTGGAAGTGCAGGCCGTAGCGTCCGAGCACGGGCTCGGTGACGGGCTCGCCGTTCCAGCGCTCCTTGCCCGCGCGGCGCGGGCCGAGCCAGCGCAGGGCGGCGTGCCGGATCTCGGCCTGCCGGGAGCTCGTGAGGTGGACGTGCGCGCGGCCCTTGGCGGTGCCTTCGATCCGTACGCTGCGCGTCAGGTTGAGCACCTCGGCGCCGGCCGTCACGCCACCGCCCACGGCGACCCTGGGGTGGGCGTGCGCCAGCGGTTCCGCGAGGGTGACGGTGCGGCCGTCGACCCGTCGGATCGTGCACAGATCGTACCGGGTGGAGAAGCCGTCCTCGGACGGGGGGCCCGTCGGGGCGACGGCGAGCTCGTCGCCCGCGCGCCATCCGGCGGGCACGGCGGCGAGCTCCAGGGCGGTGTCGCCGGCCTTCAGCGGACGGGCGGCGCGCACCCACGCGGTCTTGGCGGCACCGTCCAGGCGCAGGCGCCCGGCGCCGGTGACCCACAGGCCGGTGTCCGTGCCGACCACCCCCATGCCGCCCCCGACGAAGGTTCGTTCACCGACCGACGGGAAGCGCAGGGCGTGCACCGCCCCGTCGTCCGGCACCAGGGCGAGGGTGCCGCGGACCTCGACGTTGCCGGCGGACGCCAGCGTCACGCTGCTGCCGGGCGCGAAGACCAGCGAGCCGCCCGGCTCGACGAGCAGCGAGGCCACGGTGGCGTCGGTGTCCAGCAGCACGCGGTCGGCGATGCGCACCGCCGTCCGCGGGCCCGGCACGGTTCCGCCCCAGCCGCCCGCGTCGGACCACCGGCGGCCCGTCAGGTCGAGCGGGGAGGGCGTCGGGCTCTCCGGGGGCGGCGCGCCGTGCGAATGCCCGGCCACGGCCGCCTGGGTGGCACCGGAGGGGGCCACCGTGCGGGCCACAGGGCCGGCCTCGCCGGCCGCCGGGCGGCGCAGCAGTGCGCCGCCGCCGACGGCTGCCGCGGCGACGGAGACCGCCGTCCAGCCGAGCATCCGCCGACGGCCGACCCGGCGGTGGGAGACGGGCTTCCCCGGCGCCGCCGGCATGTCCTCGTCGCGTTCCATGATCGGTGAAACCCCTCCCCGGGCCGCCGCCCGGGGCCCCGACGCCTGAAGCATAAACAAGCCCGTTTCGGCTCAACGGGTTTGCGCGAAAGCGGCCGAAGGCGACCGGAACGGCGCCGAATAATCGATCATGAATTCATACAAGATCCACTGTGATCGGGCTCACACATGTTTGCAGTTTGAACTTATCTCTGCCTAATGTCCTCCCACGTTCGTGGTCACACGGACCCAGTTGGCCCGAACGCCGAGTCCTGCCGGCGGTCCGACTGGCAAAGCGAAACGCACTTCGGCAGGGGCGGGGGAACCAGGTAAGTCGCCAGGGAACGGTCCAGCGCCGTTCCCCGGCTTGGGGTGAAGCCGCACGCGCAGAAACGTCATTTCGACGTGTCCGCACGTGCGGCCGGGCAACTCCAGCCCGAATCCGACAGCTCACCTCGCAGGCGTGGGAGAGGAACGCTCCTTCATGCTGTCCATCAACTCCAAGCGCAGCCGCCGCATCCTCGCCACCACCGGCGTCGTCGGCATCGGCCTCTCGATCCCGTGCCTCACCGCCGGCACCGCCTCCGCCGCCTCGGTCGCCACCTGGGACAAGGTCGCCCAGTGCGAGTCCTCCGGCGACTGGCACATCAACACCGGCAACGGCTTCTACGGCGGCCTGCAGTTCACCAACAGCACCTGGGCCGCCTTCGGCGGCACCTCGTACGCGTCCCGCGCCGACCTCGCCACCAAGGACCAGCAGATCGCCACGGCCGAGAAGGTGCTGGCCGTCCAGGGCCCCGGCGCCTGGCCCGTCTGCTCCGTCCAGGCCGGTCTGACCAAGGGCGGCCCCGCCCCCGAGATCAGCACCGGTGGCTCCGCCACCACCGCGCCGAGCACCCCGGCCACCACCGCGCCGAGCGCCCCGGCCACCACGGCCCCGAGCACCGGCACCGGGTCGACCGCCTCCGGCACCTCGCAGGGCGGCACGTCCTGGCAGGGCAAGCAGTCCTGGGGCCACCGCACCGGCGCCACCTACACCGTGAAGGCCGGCGACTGGCTCTCCACCATCGCCGACCACAACCACGTGCAGGGCGGCTGGCAGAAGCTCTACGAGATCAACAAGTCGGTCCTGACCCAGGGCCCGCACTCGATCTACCCGGGCCAGAAGCTGTCGCTGGGCACCTCGGCCACCGCGCAGACCCCGGCCCCCGCGAAGACCGCGACCACCACCACGGCCACCACCGCCGCCGCGACCACGGCCGCCCCGGCCAAGGCCGCCACCGGCTCCAAGGCCGCCGCAGTCGACTTCGCCCTCTCCAAGGTCGGCCAGGCCTACATCTACGGCGGCACCGGCAACGGCGGCTGGGACTGCTCCGGCCTGACCCAGGCCGCCTTCAAGGCCGCCGGCATCGCGATCCCGCGCGTCGCCGCCGACCAGGCCGACTTCTCCACCCGCGTCTCGCTGGACAACCTGCAGCCGGGCGACCTGCTGTTCTGGTCCAACAACGGCGCCAACTCCGGTGTCTACCACGTCGGCATGTACGTCGGCGACGGCAAGTACGTCGAGGCGGCCAACCCGAGCGCGGGCGTCCGCACCCAGACCGTCGCCAACTGGGCGCCGGACTTCGCCGGCCGGATCTGACCTCACGGCAGACCGCCGGTTCCCGACCGCCGTCCGGCCGGCCCGCTCCTGGCACAGAGGGGTGGACCGGCGGGGCGGCTTCGGCGCGCCGACGGGCCCGGCCCGGCCGATCTGCCGGGCCGGGCCCGTCGGGCACGCCCGGGTGCGGCCCCGGCGGGTGGGCAGGGAGGCCCGCCCGCCCGGGACCGCACCCGACTCCGCGCCTTCCCCGGGGGCACCTGCCCGGGGCACCTGCCTCCGGGCGCCTTCCTCCGCCGGTGCCGCACACCCGGCATCCGACGGCCGGACTGCGGCCATCGACCATCGGCCCCCAACCCTCGGACTCCGGACTCCGATCTCCGGACTCCGGGCTCCGGCAGAACCGGCGACCCCGCCCTCCGGAGCCCCTAGGCTGCTGCTCCCCGGAGTTGAGGAGCACCGCCATGGCGAAGGTCACCGTCACCCTGGACGCCGATCTGGCGATCGAGGTGATGTTGCTGTCCGGCACCGGCAACCCGCAGGACGCCGTCGAGCTGATCGTCCGTGACTACCTGGCGCGCGGACGGCGCACCGAGGCCCGGACCGGGAACCCCGCCGACGCGCACCGCACCGCCCGGCCGCAGCGGGGGGCGGAGGAGGGCTGAGCGGGGGCCGAGCGGCCCGTACGGGCCCTGCACGGCCCCGCACCGCACGGCAACGCCGACGGCCCCGGAGAGACCGCTCTCCGGGGCCATCGGCGTTGCCGTGCCTGGTGTACCTGCCGTACCTGGTGTATCTGTCGTGCCTGCCGTGCCTGCCTCGCCCGGTGCGGGTCAGCGGCCGCCGGCCGCCGTGGAGCCGCGCATGACGAGCTCCGGCTGGAACATGAACTCGGCGCGCTGCGGCGGGTTTCCGCCGACCTCCTCCAGGAGGGCGTCGACCGCGGCGGTGGCCATGGCCTCCACCGGCTGCCGGATCGTCGTCAGCGGCGGCTCGGTGAACGCTATCAGCGGCGAGTCGTCGAACCCGACGACCGAGACGTCCTGCGGCACGGAGAGCCCGCGCTGCCGGGCGGCCCGGATCGCACCGAGCGCCATCATGTCGCTTCCGCAGACGATGGCGGTGCAGCCCTTGTCGAGGAGCGCGCCGGCCGCGGCGTGTCCGCCCTCCACGCTGAACAGCGTGTGGTGGACGAAGCTCTCGGCCTCCTCGGGCGTGCGTCCGAGGAGTTCCCGGACGGCCGCGGTGAAGCCCTCGATCTTGCGGAGCACGGGCACGTACCGCTTCTGCCCGACCGCGAGGCCGATGGTGGTGTGGCCGAGCTCCACCAGGTGCTGGACGGCCATCCACATGGCCGCCCGGTCGTCCGGTGAGATGAAGGGTGCGGCGATGCGTTCGCTGTACCCGTTGATCATCACGAACGGCACCTGCCGGCCGATGAGCTTGTTGTAGCGGTCGTGGTCGGCGGTCGTGTCGGCGTGCAGGCCGGACACGAAGACGATGCCGGCCACGCCGCGTTCGACCAGCATCTCCACGAGTTCGTCCTCGGTGGAGCCGCCGGGCGTCTGGGTGCACAGGACCGGCGTGAAGCCGTGCCGGCTGAGCACCTGTTCGATCACCTGCGCCAGGGCCGGGAAGATCGGGTTGCTGAGCTCCGGGGTGATCAGGCCGATCAGCCCGGCGCTGCGCTGCCGCAGGCGGGTGGGCCGCTCGTACCCGAGCACGTCGAGTGCGGCCAGAACGGTCTGGCGGGTGGCGGCGGAGACACCCGCCTTACCGTTGAGTACACGGCTGACGGTGGCTTCGCTGACCCCCGCCTGCGCTGCGATGTCCGAGAGTCGCGCTGTAGTCACGATCCCAGAGCCTATTGCAACCATGTCAGACCGCCCACCATACGGTGCTGTCGGCTGCCAGAAGAATCTCGCCGCCCTCGCGGCCGGCCTCGGCGGAGGCGAGCAGCAGACGGCCCGGGGACGGGATGCGGACCGACTCGCCGGTGGTGTTGGCGGTGCACACGAACGAGCCCTCGGCGCTGTCGCGGCGGAAGGCGAGAACGCCCTCCGGGGCCTCCAGCCAGGTCACTTCGGTGCCGGCGCCGAGCGCGGGCTGGGCGCGCCGCACGCTCAGCGCGGAGCGGTAGAGCTCCAGGGTGGAGGTGGGGTCGCCGGTCTGCGCCTCGACGCTGAGCTGCGCCCACTCGGCGGGCTGCGGCAGCCACGACGGCCCGCCGGCGGAGGGCCCGAAGCCGTACGGGGCCTCGGTGCCCGACCACGGGATCGGCACGCGGCAGCCGTCGCGGAAGCCGTCCTGGCCGGCCGCCCGGAAGTACGACGGGTCCTGGCGGACCTCGTCGGGCAGGTCGGTGACGTCCGGCAGGCCGAGCTCCTCGCCCTGGTAGATGTACGCGGAGCCGGGCAGGGCGAGCATCAGCAGGCTGGCGGCGCGGGCGCGGCGCAGGCCGAGCTCGCGGTCGCCGGCGGTGCGGATCTGGGTGCCCAGGCCCGGCTCGTTGGCGAAGCGGGTGGCGTGCCGGGTGACGTCGTGGTTGGAGAGCACCCACGTGGTGGGCGCGCCGACCGGGCGCATCGAGTCGAGCGAGAGGTCGATGACCTCGCGCAGCGCGGCGGAGTCCCAGGAGGTGCCGAGGTACTGGAAGTTGAACGCCTGGTGCAGCTCGTCCGGGCGGACGTAGTTGGCGGTGCGCTGCACGGTGGGCGTCCAGGCCTCGGCGACGCCGATCCGCTCGCCCGGGTACTCGTCGAGGATCCGGCGCCAATCGCGGTAGATCGCGTGCACGCCGTCCTGGTCGAAGAACGGCATGACGTCGTTGCCGAGCAGCTTGAGCTGGTCGCCGCCGGTGACGAGGTCGGGCAGGCCGGGGGCCTTGACCATGCCGTGGGCGACGTCGATGCGGAAGCCGTCGACGCCCATGTCGAGCCAGAACCGCAGGATGGAGCGGAACTCGTCGGCGACGGCCCGGTTCTCCCAGTTGAAGTCGGGCTGCTCGGGGGCGAAGAGGTGCAGGTACCAGTCGCCGGGGGTGCCGTCCGGGTCGGTGGTGCGGGTCCAGGCCGGGCCGCCAAAGATGGACTCCCAGTTGTTCGGGGGGAGTTCGCCGTTCTCGCCCTGGCCGGGGCGGAAGTGGTACCGCTCGCGCAGCGGCGAGGAGGGGCCCTCCCGCAGGGCCCGCTGGAACCACTCGTGCTGGTCGGACGAGTGGTTGGGCACCAGGTCGACGATGATCCGCAGGCCCAGGGCGTGGGCGTCGCGGATCAGGCCGTCGGCGTCCAGCAGGGTGCCGAACATCGGGTCGACGGCGCGGTAGTCGGCGACGTCGTAGCCCGCGTCGGCCTGCGGGGAGGCGTAGAACGGCGACAGCCAGACGGCGTCGACGCCGAGGTCGCGCAGGTAGGGCAGGCGGGCCCGGACGCCCGGGAGGTCGCCCATGCCGTCGCCGTTCGCGTCGGCGAAGCTCCGCGGGTACACCTGGTAGATGACCGCGTCCCGCCACCAGCCTCTGGACGCGCCCGCACTCGCTGCGATCGGCTCGGCGGCGGGGACGGGGGCGGGCCGGGAGGCGTCGGCCAGGTTCTGGGTCATTGGACAGTCATCCCTTGGGGATTCGTGGCGAACAGAGCGTGATGTGACGGTACGTCGGAAGCGTGCGGCGCGTCAGCGCGTCACGACTTCGCGGCTCCGGCCGTCAGGCCGGTGACGAGGTGGCGCTGCACGAGGTAGAAGACCAGTGCGGCGGGCAGCGCGATGAGCACCGAGGTGGTGGCCATGAGCTGCCACTGGTGGTCGTGCTCGCTGATGAACGACTGGAGGCCGACGGCCAGCGTGTACTTGTCGGAGCTCAGCATGAACGTCGAGGCGTAGGCCACCTCGGCCCAGGCGGTGAGGAAGGAGTAGAACGCGGCGACCGCCAGGCCCGGACGGGCGAGCGGCAGGATCAGCCGCCAGAAGGTGCCGATCGGCGAGAGGCCGTCGACGCGGCCGGCCTCGTCGATCTCCTGCGGGATGGTGTCGAAGTAGCCCTTCAGCAGCCAGGCGCAGTACGGCACGGTGGTGCCGGAGTAGACCAGGATCAGGCCGACGTAGCTGTCCAGCAGCTGGAGGCTGGAGAGGATGTAGTACATCGGCACGATGAGGACGGCGATCGGGAACATCTGGGTGACGAGCAGCACCCACATCAGCTGCTTGTAGCCCGCGAAGCGCATCCGGGAGACCGCGTAGCCGGTGGAGGCCGCGACGATGACGCCGAAGACGGTGGTGCCGGCGGCGATGATCACCGAGTTGCCGAACCAGGTGAAGAAGTCGGTGTTGTTGAGGACCTTGCCGTAGTTCGCCAGGGTCGCCTTGCCGAAGATGTCGCCCGGGTGCAGGTAGTCCATGTCGTCGGGCCCGAGCGAGATGTAGGCGATGTAGACGACGGGGAACAGCGCGATCAGGCTGGCGCCGATCAGCGCGGCGTGGCTGAGCACGGTGGCGAGCGGGCTGCGCTCCTCGCGGCCGCGCACCTTGGCGGGCTTGGCGGCGCGGGCGGCGGCGGGGGCTTCGGCGGTGGGGCGTTCGGTGGTGACGGTCATCGGGGTACCTGCCTCGTCGAGGTCGCTGGGCTGCTGGGCGCTGGCGGCGGCGGTCATCCGTTCGCCTGCTCGTTGCGGGCCAGCCAGCGGCGGTAGAAGCTGGTGAAGACGATCAGGATCGACAGCAGGATCACGCCGTACGTGGCGGACTGCGCGTAGTCGCGCGGCATCTGGCCGAAGCCGAGTCGGTAGGCCCAGGTGACCAGGATCTGGGCGTCGGGTGCGCCGTTGCCGCCGAACAGCAGGAAGATGACGGCGAACTGGTTGAACGTCCAGATCACGCCGAGCAGGACGACCGTGCTGCTGACGGAGCGCAGGCCGGGCAGGGTGATGTGGCGGAAGCGCTGCCAGGGGCTGGCGCCGTCCATCTCGGCGGCCTCGTAGAGCTCGGCCGGGATGGACTGCAGGCCGCCGAGCAGGGAGACCATCATGAACGGCACGCCGACCCAGGTGTTGACCGTGATCGCGGCGGCCTTCTGCGCGAGCGGCTCGGAGAGCCAGCCCGGCTCGGGCAGGCCGAGCGTGCCCAGCACGGCGTTGACCGCGCCGCCGTCGGCCAGCATGAGGCGCCAGGAGAAGACGGTGACGAAGGTCGGCACGGCCCAGGGCAGGATGAGCAGCATGCGGTAGAAGCCGCGGCCCTTGAGCTTCTGGTTGAGCAGCATCGCGAGGGCGAGGCCGATCGTGTAGTGCAGGACGACGCAGATGACCGTCCAGGCGATGGTCCACACGAAGTGCGACCAGAAGCGGTCGTACGATCCGGGGCCCCACAGCACGTCGGCGTAGTTGTGCAGGCCGACGAAGCTGAAGCTGTCCGGGATGTGGTTGACGCCGATCTGGCGGCCGGTGTTGAGGCTGGTGGCGTCGGTGAGGGTCAGGTAGAGGCCGCGCACGAGCGGGTAGCCGACCAGCAACCCGAGCACGATCACGACCGGTGCGACCATCGCGTACGCGTACCAGTACTTGCTGTACGAGATCCTGATGCGCTGCACGAGGCCGGGACGCGGTTCGCGCCCGCGGCTGCTCTGACCGGGAGCGCCCTGCACGGCGACTGCCATTGTTGACACCTTTTCGGGAGGTCCGCCGCCTCGCGCCGGCGACTGGTGTTCGTTCGGGGGCGGCCGGGGGTCCTACTTGGCGAAGGTCGGGAGGAGCTTCGCGTAGTCGACGGAGGTGGCGTCGAGGCCGGCCTTGGTGTCGGCCTGGCCCTGGACGATCTTGCCCAGGTTGGTGCCGATCGAGCCGAAGAGCGAGCTGTACTCGGGCAGCTCGGGACGCGGCTGGGCGGAGGCCAGGATCGCCTGGTAGCCGGCGATGCCCAGGTTGCCCTTGACCTCGGCGGTGTAGGCGTCGCTGCGGGTCGGCAGGGTGGAGTTCTTCAGCGCGAGCTCGGTCTGGCTCTCCGCGGAGGTCAGGAACGCGGCGAGCTTCTCGGCAGCGGCCTTGTGGGCGGCGTCGGAGCCGGCGTAGACCGAGACGTTGTGGCCGCCGGTCGGGGCGCCCGCCTTGCCGGTGGAGCCGGCCGGGACGGCGGCGATGCCGAGGTTGGCCTTGTCGCTGAAGGCCGAGCCCTTGTAGATGTTGGTGATCTCCCAGGGGCCCTGGATGATCATGGCGACCTTGCCGGTGTTGAAGGCGTCCATCATGTGGGCGTACGAGTCGGTGGTGACGTCGGCCTTGACGGTGCCCGGCGCGGTGAAGACCGACTTGTAGGTCTCGATGGCCTTGACGGCCTCGGGCGAGTTCACCGTGATCTTCTTCGCGGTGGCGTCGACCATGTTGGTGCCCTCGCCGTACAGGAACGGCATGGCGTAGTAGCCGTCACCGGCACGCATGAAGAAGCCGTCGACGCCGGCCTTCTCCTTGAGGAGCGCGGCGTCGGCCTTCAGCTCGTCCCACGTGGTGGGGGCGGCGGTGATGCCGGCCTTGGCGAAGAGGGCCTTGTTGTAGAGCAGGCCGAGGGTGTCGGTGACCAGCGGGGCGCCGTAGGTCTTGCCCTCGTACTTGGCCTGCTGGATCAGGCTCGGCTGGAAGGCCGAGACGTCCGGCAGGGCCGGGGTGCCGTCGAGCGGCTCCAGGAAGCCGGCCTTGGCGAAGGCGGAGGTCCAGCCGACCTCGGCGCGGAAGGCGTCCGGCGCGCCCTTGGCGCCCATCGCGGTCTGCAGCTTGTTCTGCGCCTGGTCGAACGCCACGTTGACGAAGTTGACCTTGATGTCCGGGTTCGCGGCCTCGAACTTCTTGACCAGCGCCTGGTAGGTCGGCGCCTCGTTGGTGGCGTTGGAGGTGTCCCAGTAGGTGATGCTGACCGGACCGCCGTTGCCCTTGGCGTCCGAGCCGGAGCCGCTGCTGCCGCAGGCTGCAAGAGAAACCGCAAGGGCCGCAACGAGTGCGGAGGCCGCAATGCCACGCCGCATGAGAACTCCTAGGAAGGTGGGGGTGCCCGAATTGGTGGAGGACGGCGCATAATGGCTGTCCCGTGCCGACTGCGCCGTTGCGGCCGTCGGGCTTGTGGAGGAACGTAACAGCGGCGAAAGCAACCTGAAAGCCCTTGCAGCAACTTTCTGCAAGGCTCGTTCATATCGTTACATCCGCGTGTCCTGCGGGTTGCCGGGGCGGGGAAGCGGGGGCGCCGGCCCGGTCCGCGCCATCGCCGCAGATCCGCCCGGACATGCCGTGAACATGCCGCGGACATGCAGAACGGCCCGCACGGCCGGGGTCCTCCCCGGCGGCACGGGCCGTCGTTGCACTGCTTTTCGGCAAGCCCTGTCAGGGCCCCCGCTGCGTCAGGGCTCCCCCTGTGTCAGGCGCCCCCGCCCGGTCGGGCGGAGCCGAGGCGCAGCACCGTGGTCGAGCGGAACTCCTCCCCCGGGCGCAGCACCGTCGACGGGTACGCCGGGTGGTGCGGGGAGTCGGGGTGGTGCTGGGTCTCCAGGGCGACGCCCGCGTACGGGCCGTACGCGACGCCGCGGGCGCCGGTGACGGCGCCGTGGAAGCCGTTGGCGGTGTAGACCTGGACGCCGGGCTCGGTGGTCAGCACCTCCAGGGTGCGGCCGCTCGACGGGTCCTCCAGGAACGCGGCGCGGGCCGGGCCGCCGTCCGCGGGGCGCTCGCGGAGCACCCAGTTGTGGTCGAAGCCGTGTGCCGCGGCGACCTGCGGGTGGTCGGAGTCGATGCCCTCGCCGAGCGGCCGGGCCTTGGTGAAGTCGAACGGCGTGCCGGCCACCGGCTCGTACGGGCCGAGCGGGATCTGCCGGGCGTCGACGGGCGTGTAGTGGTCGGCGTCGACCGTGAGGAGGTGGTCCCGGACGTCGCCGCTGCCCTCGCCCGCGAGGTTGAAGTAGGCGTGGTTGGTGAGGTTGACGACGGTGGGCTTGCTGGTCACGGCGTGGTAGTCGATGGTGACGGCGTCGGCGGAGAGCGTGTAGTCCACGGCGACGTCGAGGGCGCCGGGGAAGCCCTGGTCGCCGTCGGGGCTGTGGAGCTTCAGCCGGACGCCGCCGGGGATCTCCTCGGACGTCCAGACCCGGTGGGCGAAGCCGTCCGGGCCGCCGTGCAGGGTGACGCCGTTGCCGGTCGGGGCGATCGGGTGGTCCTCGCCGTCGAGGGTGATCCGGCAGTCGGCGATGCGGTTGGCGTAGCGGCCGACGGTCGTGCCGTAGTGCCGGGCGGCGCCGAGGATCAGCGGCAGCTCGTCGGTGGACAGCAGGATCTGGCCTGGGGTGCCGTCCCGGTCGGGGGCGACCAGGGTGTGCAGGGTCGCCCCGAGCGTGAGCACGCTGGCCTCCAGCGGGCCGTTGCGCAGCGTCCAGCGCTCGATCGCCGCTCCTGCTCCGCTGGGCTCGAAGAGCTCCCGCCGTACTTCGGTGGTGGCCTCTGCCGACCCCGCCATGCCCTGCTCCTCACCTGGGCGGCCGAGCCGCCTCACGTCCGCTGGCTGTCGATGCGGGCGATCTTGCCGCCCCGGGAGCAGCCTAGCCGGACGCGGCCCCGCCCGGCGGCGGACTGCCTGGCGTGCCCAGGTCGGTCGGCGCGCCGGGGCGAAGGACCGTCAGTGGACGTGCGGCCCGCGCGGGGGCGTGCGCCCGGGCGCGGGCGCCGCGACCTCGACGGACCGTCAGCTCTGCGGGTCCTCGGGGTCCTCCGGCCGGCCGAGGGCGGCGGCCAGCCCTTCGGGTCCGGTGCCCGCCTTGCGGTGCACGGCGGCCAGCCGGCGGTGCACCAGGCTCAGCGGCAGTCGGAGGTCGTCGGCGATCCGCTGCGGCGGCAGCCCGCGGACGGCGAGTTCGGCGACCTCCCACTCGTGCTGGCTGAGGGCGTCCTTGGAGAGCGTCCGCAGCCGGTTGGGGCGCAGCCCGGAGGCGGCGAGTTCGCGGCGGGCGCGGGCGACGAGGCCGTCGGCGCCGCACTGCTGGCCCAGTTCCATGCCCTGGTAGAGGTACTCGGCGGCGTCGACCAGCCGGCCGCTGCGGCGCAGCGCGGCCCCGAGGTCGACGAGGGCGTGGGCGTGCTCGTAGCCGGCCGGGGACTGGCCGAGCACGGAGACGGCCTCGCTGAGGAGGTCGACGGCGACGTGGCCCTCGGACACGGCGGCCTGCAGCCGCAGGGCGGTGCCGATCGCGGAGGCGGAGCCGAAGGTGCGGGCGCGGTCGACGGCGTCCTGGGCGACCTTGCGGGCGCCGTCCGGGTCGTCCGGGGCGAGGGCGAGCGCGAGGTGGCCGGCCCAGGGCGCCCAGACGGTGTTGTGCCGCTCGCGGTCCTCCAGCTGCCGACCGGCGTTGGTGAGTGCGTCGACGGCGCCGGGCAGGTCGCCGCGGGCGAGCAGCAGCTTGCCGTAGAGGGTGGGTGCGTCGGGCAGCACCATGGCGGTCGGGTGGTACGGCGGGGCGAAGCGGTAGTGCTGGGCGAGGTCCCAGGCCTCCTGGACGCGGCCGCGGGCGAGCAGGGTGTCGGCGAGGACGCCGACGATGTCCCACTGCAGCGGGAGGTCGGGGGCGATCCGCTCGGAGATCCGCAGGCCGCGGCGGAGGAAGTCCTCGGCCTCCAGGAGGAAGCCGCGCCGGAAGCGCACGAGGCCCATGAGGAAGTAGGCGAAGCCGCGGTGGGCGCCGCTCCAGCCGGCGACCTCGAACTCCATGATGGCGTCGGAGAAGAGCCGCTCGGCGCGGGCGAGTTCGTCGGTGTAGGTGAGGGTGAGGCCGATCAGGGCGGGGAGTTCGAAGCCCCAGGTGGTGCCCGTCCAGCCGAGGCCGTCGGGGAGCCGGCCGCCGACGAGGGCCCGGTCGGCGTGCTCGACGGCCAGGGCGGCGGACTCGCCGCGCAGGGTGAGGTCCCAGGCGCGCATGGCCTGGACGGCCCGTGCGGCGCTGTCGTGGCCGGCGAAGGAGGACTCCGCGAGTTCCCTGAGGCGGCGGGAGCGGCCGGGGCCGTCCTCCTCGTCGCGCTGGAAGGCGGCCCACATGAAGTGGGTGGCCTGGAGGCGGAGGCGGCCGGGTCCGGGCGGGGTGCGCTCGGCCTCCTCCTGGCAGATCCGGGCGGCCCGGGTGAGTTCGCCGTTGTGGGCGAGCGCCTCGGAGAGCCGGAAGGTGGCGTCGATCCGCAGGGCGGGGCCGAGGCCGTGCTCCATCTCCAGGGCGAGGGTGAGCTGGTTGACGGTGGCGGCGGGGTCGGTGAGCAGGGCGGAGCAGCCGAGTTCGTAGGATCACCTCGGCGCGGATGTCGTCGTCCGGCGGCTCGTTGAGGGCGCGTTCCAGGCAGCGTTTGGCGGCGTCGGGGGCGCCGATGGCGAGGTGTTCCTGGGCGGCCTTGCGCAGTTTGCGCACGATGGCGTAGTCGCCCTCGGCGTGGACCTCCAGGAGGTGCCGGGAGGCGGTGAGCAGGGAGCCTCCGGAGTTCTCGATGGCGGCGGCCGCGATGCCGTGCATGGCGGTCTTGGTGCCGGCCGGCATGGTCAGGTAGATGGAGGTGCCGATGAGGGGGTGGACGAATTCGAGCCGTCCGTTGGGCGCGGCGGTGAGGACGCGCTGGCGGCGGAGCTGCCGCACGGACTCCTCGGCCTGTTCGGGGCCCTGGGCGGAGATGGTGGCGGCCAGGCTCTGCCGGATGTCGGTGCCGAGCAGGGCGGCGGCCCAGGCGAACCGCAGGGTGGTCGGGCCGAGCTTGTCCAGCCAGTGCTGGAGGGTCTCGCCGCGGGCGGCGGCGGCGAGGTCGTGCAGGCGGCGGGCGTTCTCCTCGCTCGGTTCGAGGCCCTGGTCGCGGACCTCGCGCAGCAGCGCCACGATCTCGTACGGGGTGCCGCCGGTGACGGCCCAGACCTGGCGGCAGAAGGAGTCCTCGGCGTCGCTGCCGAGTTCGGCGCGGACGAGGTCGGCGACGGTGTCGGGGGTGAGGCGGCGCAGTTCGTGGCGGTGCTGCGCGATGGACTCGATCTGGTGCCGCAGGCCGTGCGCGGTGTGGTCGAACTCGTCGCGGTAGGCGAGGACGAGCAGCACGGGCAGTTCGCGGGAGCGGACGGCGAAGGAGGCGAGCCAGTTGAGCGACTCCATGTCGGCCCAGTGGAGGTCGTCGACGACCATGACGAGCGGGGCGCGGCGCGGGGCGAGCTGGGTGAAGACGAAGTCGAGGCCGTCGCGGACGCCCTGGGGGTCGAGGGGTTCGAGTTCGTCGGAGGGCGGGACGAGGCCGATGGCGGGGCCGACGATGCCGTACCAGCTGCCGAAGACCTCCTCCTTCTCGTCCTCGGAGAGCGAGCCGAGGACCGGCTGGAGGAGCTGGCGCAGGACGCGGAAGGGTTCGTTGCGCTGGCGTTCGCCGCCGCGGGCGAAGAGCACGGTGCACTCGGGCTGGAGCTTGGCCATGCGGCGCACGCGGTGCAGGATCGAGGTCTTGCCCATGCCGCCGTGGCCGGAGTAGAGGAGGACCTCGCCGATCTCGGTGCCGCCGGCGGCGAACTTGCGGCAGAGGCCGGTCACGGCCTGCTCGGCGGCGTGCACCTCCGCGTCGCGCTCGCGCAGCGTCTCCTCGGTCGGCGGTCCGCTCTGTTCCCGCCCGCCCTGTCCGTGCTGGTCTGCCGACACCGCCGCGCCCTCCGCCTCTTCCGTTCCGTGGTCCGTTCCCGACCCTAGCGCCGTGTGCGAGCCGGTGGGCGGCATTCGCGCAGGCCGGGGCGGGAACGGAGGGTTGAGTGCGGGTGCCGAGGGCAAATGCCCTGGTGCGCCCGACATCTGATGATCCGATCAGGTAATCTGCCCGCCCGGCGACACCTGTGATCTTCAGCGGATCCCGAGCGGTCATCACCGGCCACCAGCAGTCATCAGCAGTCATCAGCAGTCATCGAGGTAAGTGCGCACGCACACGCTCAGCACCGAACCGCCAGCCCAGTGCCGGGAGCACGATGTCCGACGACGCCTCACTCACTCTTCCCTTCCCACTCCGCCGCAGCCGACACCACGCCCACGCCGCCGACCGCCACCGCACCTGGCTGGACCGCCACCGCGAGCTCGCGGACGTCACCGACGAGGCCGCCTACGGGCACTGGGAGGTGGCCGAGCTCGCCGCGCTGGGCTACCCCGCCGCCGGACCCGACGAACTCGCCCTGGCCGCCGACCTGCTGGGCTTCTACTTCCTCTTCGACGACCAGTTCGACACCGAGCTCGGACGCCGCCCGACCGAGGTCGCCCGGATCTGCGACCGGCTCACCGACATCCTGCACGGCGCCCTCCCCGACGCCTCGTCGGCCGTCGAGCGGGCCTTCGCCGACCTGTGGCGGCGCTCCACCGCCGGCATGCCCGGCCGCTGGAGAGCGCGCGCCGCCACGAACTGGGAGTGGTACTTCGCCAGCCACCCCGCCGAGGCCGCGGGCCGCCTGGCAGGCCGGATCCCCGACCGCGAGGGCTACCTGATCCTCCGCCGCGGGACGGCCGCCATGGAGACCATCTTCGACATGGTCGAACGCCTCGGCGGCTTCACCGTGCCACCGAGCACCTACCACCACCCCGTGCTCCGCCAGATCCGGCAACTCGCCGCAGACATACCGTCGTTCAGCAACGACGTCCGCTCCTACCCGCTGGAGGCGCCGCGCGGCGACGTGTACAACCTGGTGATGATCGTGCAGCGCGAACGCGACTGCCCCCCGGAGGAGGCCTGCGCGATCGTGCTCACCGAGGCGCAGCACATGGTCGACCGGTACACCCACCTGCTGACCGAACTCCCCTGCGCCTACGACGAGCTGGAACTCGACGAGGAGCAGAGCCGGACGGCGCAGCAGTACGCCGACGGCATCACCGCCTGGCTGACGGGCTACCTCTACTGGGAGCGGCGCACCGGCCGGTACCGCGCCGGGTGAGACCGCTCGGACGGGGCGCCGCGGACGGGGCACTCCGGGTGGGGTGCTCCGCGTGACCGGCAGTACACCCACCGTAGCGGACCGTGCGCGCCGCGACCAGAGCGCGGGGCGCCCCGGGGCGGGAAATCCTGGCGGGCGCGCACCGGGCCGGGCGCGCCCGCCCGCGCACCCACCCGCTGCGGCCGCGGGGCGGCCCCGGCCTGGGTGCGGCGGTCAGCGCTCCGCGCGGCTGCGCGCCTCCGCGGCGCGGACGGCGGCCTCGATGCGCTCCTCCGGGATCCGCACCCCGGAGGCGATCCGGCCGCCGACCGCGGCGAGCGCCTCCGCGGCGGTCCGCGCCCACAGGTGTTCGATCAGGACGAGCACGCCGACGGTGCCCGGTTCCAGCAGCCCGGCCGCCTCCTGCGCGTCCTCCGGTCCGATGAGCGGCAGCCCGTGGCCGCCGGCCGCGACCGTCCCGCGGAGGTGCTCCACCTCGCCGACCTCGGCGTAGCCGATCCCGCCGTCGGCGTGCCGCGACACGACGAGCGAGTCGATCACCCGGATGTCGCCGGCGGTCCGCAGCGCACCGAGCGCCCGGGCCTCCTCCGCGGTGATGACCTCGTGCGGGAACGTCAGGACGATCAGTTCGGCCGGCCCCATCCAGGGCTCCCTTCCGTCGGCGGTTGCCCGCGGCTGCCCCCGGAAGCGGATCAAAGCACAGGTCACGCCCCTCCCCCGGGAGGCGGGGCGCGGACGGCGCACGGCCGCTGGCGGGCGGGCGGACCCCGTGGTCTCTGGAAAGCACGGCACCGTGCCGCCCCTGGACCGAAGGAGTCCCCCGCCATGACCATTCCCGCCGCCAAGCTCTCCCATCCCGCCGTCCGCGCCCTGGTCTCCGCCATCAACGGCGGCGACCCGACGGCGTTCTTCGCCGCGCTGACGCCGGACGCGACGATGTCGGACGACGGCGCGGACCGCCCGCTGGCCGCCTGGGCGGACCGTGAGATCTTCTCCTCGCGCGGCCGCATGGAGGTGCAGGCCGAGAAGCAGGGCGGCCTCGCCCTGGTCGCCAACTACCGGAACGACACCTGGGGCGAGATGAGGACCGCCTGGCGGTTCACCGTCGACGGCGGCCGCATCAGCCGCTTCGAGACCGGGCAGGCCTGACCCCGGAACCCGTGCGAACGGGTTGGTGAAGCGCTTCGACACCAGGTCTGGACACAGCCCATCTGCCTCTCTAAGCTCTCCCGGCAGGACAGCATCGAGCCGCACAGCAGACATCGTCGAAGCGCTTCACCACCGGCGCCCGGCCGTGTCGCGAGATGGAGCACCAGATGGTCACGCTCGCCCAGGTCGCCCGGCACGCCGGGGTGTCCCCGAGCACGGTCTCGTACGTCATCAGCGGCAAGCGGTCCATCTCGCAGGACACCCGGCTGCGGGTGGAGCGCAGCATCGCCGAGCTCGGCTACCACCCGCACGCGGGAGCCCGGGCCCTGGCCAGCAACCGGTCCAACGTGATCGCCCTGATGATCCCGCTGCGCACCGACATGTTCGTGCCGGTGATGATGGAGATCGCGATCGCCATCACCACCACCGCCCGGCGCTACGCCCACGACGTGCTGCTGCTCACCAGCGAGGAGGGGCCGTCCGCGGTGAAGCGGATCGCCGCCAGCGGACTCGCCGACGCGATGATCCTCATGGACGTCGAGCTCGACGACGAGCGCATCCCGCTGCTGCGGCAGACCGGCGCGGCCGCCGCACTCATCGGCCTGCCCGCCGACCCGGCCGGGCTCACCTGCGTCGACCTCGACTTCGAGGCCACCGGCGCGCTCGCCGCCGACCACCTCGCCGACCTCGGGCACCGCGAGATCGCGCTGATCGGCGCCGCCGAGTCGGTCTACCGCCGGCACACCGGATTCGCCGAACGCACCCTGGCCGGATTCCGGCAGCAGGCCGCCGCCCGCGGCGTCAGCCACCTGCACCGGCCCTGCGGCGCCGGCCACCAGGCCGCCAGCGGCACCCTCTCCCGCATCCTCCAGGAGCGGCCGAACACCACCGGCTTCGTCGTGCAGAACGAGGCCGCCCTGCCGCACCTGCTCAGCCAGCTCCGCCAGTCCGGGCGGGCCGTCCCGGAGGACGTCTCCGTCGTCGCGATCTGCCCGGACGAGGTCGCCCTGCACTCCGCCCCGCAGCTCACCTCCGTCTCCATCCCCGCCCAGGAGATGGGCCGCCGGGCCGTGGAACTCCTCATGGCGCAGGCCGCGGGGGAGGACACCTCCGGGCTCACCCTGCTCAGCCCCACCCTCACCATGAGGGAGAGCAGCGGCCCCGCGCCGCACCGTGCCTGACGCATCGTCGGCCACTCCACGAAGCACGAAGCACGAAGACCGCACCACCGGGCTGCTCGCGCGCATCGCCGATCCCCGGGACACCGGGCCCCACCACGCCCGGCCCCCACCGATCCCGCCCGCCGGCGGACCACCCGCCGCCGGCGTGCCCCGCGCTGCCCGCGCGCAACCCCAGGAGCCGTCCGTGAACCACCCTTCACCCATTGCCCCGCCGGAGAAGCCCGAGGGCCCCGGTGTGCTCCGCGAGAGCGGCGGCGCCCTGGAGTGGCACGGCCACCTGGAGAGCCTGCGGCTGGAGCCCTGGGGCCCGGACGCCGTACGGGTCCGGGCCGTGCGCGGCGGACGGCTGCACCACGGCCTGCCCGGCGCGCTCGCCGAGGAGGCGCCCGCCGCGCCGCAGGCCGTGGTGAAGAACGAGGGCACCGTCGGACGCATCGTCAACGGCGCGATCACCGCCGAGATCACCGACCGCGGCATCGTCCGGTTCCTCCGCGCCGACGGCAGCGAGCTCCTCTCCGAGCAGCCCGCGCACTTCTGGTGGCCCGGCGCCCGGCTCTACACCCCCACCGGCAACGGCTACCACCGCCTGGAGCAGCGCTTCGCCGCCTACGACGGCGAGAAGATCTACGGCCTCGGGCAGCACCAGCACGGCCTGCTCGACCAGAAGGGCGCCACGATCGACCTCGTGCAGCGCAACGCCGAGGTCACCATCCCCGTGCTGCTCTCCGACCGCGGCTACCTGCTGCTGTGGAACAACCCGGCGATCGGCCGCGTCGAGCTCGCCGTCAACGGCACCCGCTGGGTGGCCGACAGCGCCCGGCAGTTCGACTACTGGATCACCGCCGGCACGCCCGCCGAGACGCTGTCGCGGTACGCCGACGTCACCGGCCACTCCCCCGAACTCCCCGAGTGGGCCACCGGGTTCTGGCAGTGCAAGCTGCGCTACCGCACCCAGGACGAGCTGATGGCCGTCGCCCGCGAGCACAAGCGCCGCGGCCTGCCGCTCTCCGTCATCGTCAACGACTTCTTCCACTGGACCCACCTCGGCGAGTGGAAGCTCGACCCCGCCGAGTGGCCCGACCCGGCCGCGATGGTCCGCGAGCTGGACGAGCTCGGCGTGCGCCTGATGGTCTCCGTCTGGCCCTCCGTCAGCCCCCTCAGCGAGAACCACGCCGAGCTGGAGCGCCGCGGCCTGCTCATCGGCACCGAGTACGGGCCGATGGCGCACGCCGAGTGGCCCGACAAGGGCGTCGACTCCACCGTGCAGGTCGCGTTCTACGACGCCACCAACCCCGAGGCCCGCGACTTCCTGTGGGAGCGGATCTCGGAGAACTACCTCGCCCACGGCATCAAGGTCTGGTGGCTGGACGCCTGCGAGCCGGAGATCAACCCCGGCCACCAGGCCAACCTCCGCTACCACGCCGGCCCCGGCCTGGAGGTCGGCAACTTCTACCCGCGCGAGAACGCCCGCACCTTCCACGAGGGCATGCTCGCCGCCGGCGAGACCGAGGTCGTCACCCTCAACCGCTCCTCCTGGGCCGGTGCGCAGCGCTACGGCGCCGCCCTGTGGTCCGGCGACATCGGCACCGACTTCGCCACCCTGCGCGACCAGATCAAGGCCGGCCTCAACGTCATGGTCTCCGGCATCCCGTGGTGGACGACCGACATCGGCGGCTTCCACGGCGGCAACCCCGACGACCCGGCCTACCGCGAGGTCATCGTCCGCTGGTTCCAGTACGGCGCGTTCTGCCCGCTCTTCCGCCTGCACGGCTACCGCGAGCCGTGGATGCCGCTCGGCCCCGAGATGACCGGCGGCCCCAACGAGGTCTGGTCGTACGGCGAGGAGGCGTACGAGATCTTCAGCCACTACCTGCACCTGCGCGAGCGGCTCCGCCCGTACCTGCAGGAGCAGATGCGGCACACCGCGGAGACCGGCGTGCCGCCGATGCGGCCGCTGTTCGTGGAGTTCCCGGACGACCCGGCCGCCTGGGAGGTCCAGGACGAGTTCCTGCTCGGTCCCGACCTGCTGGTCGCCCCGGTCACCGAGGCGGGGGCCCGCTCGCGCACCGTCCACCTGCCGGCCGGCGCCGAATGGCGCTGCGCCTGGACGGGCGAGGTGCACCCCGGCGGCACCGCCGTGACCGCCGACGCCCCCATCGACCGGATCCCGCTCTACCTGCGCGACGGCGCCCGGCTGCCGATCTGACCCGGGCATCCCACCCCCTCGTGGCAAGGAGGCCACCATGCACGCGACCACCACCCTGCACGCGCCCACCGCCCTGAACCGCGCCCGCACCCGGACGGCTGCACTGCCCGCGGCGGCCGCGCCGCACGGCCGACCCCAGCCCGCGCCGCAGCCGCAGACCCGGCGCCCCGCCACCGGTCTGCTCGCACCGGAGGAGCACCAGCTGCTCCTCCTCCTCGCGGAGGGGCTGCCGCTGGACGCCGTGGCCCGCCGGCTGTCGACGTCCAGCCGCACCCTGCGGCGGCGCATCCGCGTCCTGTGCGACCGCATCGGGGTGCGGACCCCGCTGCAGGCCGCGGTCTGGGCCGCCCGCCGCGGCCTGATCTGACCCGCCGAGTCCCGCCACCCGCCCCGCCGGGCCGCCCGCCGACCGAGGAGACGCCGTGCCGCTGACCGACCTGCCCCACGAGGAGCTGCTCCGCTACCGCCCCGAGGCGGCCGGGCCGGCCGACCTCGACGCCTTCTGGGACGGCACGCTCGCCGGTGCGCGGGCGCACGGCGACGGCGGCGCCCGCGTCACCCCCGTCGCCGGCAGCCTGCTGCGCAGCGTCGACGTGTACGACGTGCGCTTCCCCGGCTTCGGCGGGGAGCCGGTGGCGGCCTGGCTGCTGGTGCCGCGGGGCGCGGAGGGGCGGCGGCCGGCCGTCGTCGAGTACCTCGGCTACAGCCAGGGCCGCGGGCTGCCGGTGGAGCGGCTGCTCTTCGCCTCCGCGGGCTACGTCTCCCTGGTCGTGGACAGCCGCGGCCAGGGCAACGACACCCCGGACCCGCACCCCGGCGGCCCCCAGTGGGTCGGCGGGTTCATGACCCGCGGCGTGGAGTCGCCGGAGGGCTACTACTACCGGCGGCTGTACACCGACGCCGTGCGCGCCGTCGACTTCGTCCGCGGCCTGCCGCAGGTCGACCCGGACCGCGTGGTGGTGGCGGGCGGCAGCCAGGGCGGCGCGCTGGCGCTGGCGGCGGCGGCGCTCGCCGACGGGCTCGTCGCGGCCGCCCTGGTCGACGTGCCGTTCCTGCAGCACGTCCGGCGGGCCGTGGAGATCTCCTCCGACGGCCCGTACCGGGAGGTCGCCGAGTACCTGCGGTTCCACAGCCGCGGGAACGTCGAGCAGACGTTCGCCACGCTCGCGTACGCCGACGGGATGCACCTGGCCCCCCGGGCGACCGCGCCGGCGCTCTTCAGCGCGGCGCTGATGGACCCGGTCTGCCCGCCGTCCACGGTCTTCGCCTCGTACCACCGGTACGGCGGGAAGGCCGACATGGAGGTGTGGCCGTTCGGCGACCACGCCGGCGGGCGGTCCTCGCAGCAGCAGCGGCAGCTGGAGTGGCTGCGCGACCACGGCCTGGGGGTGGCGGACTGACGGGCACGGCCCGCCGTGCCCCGCGCGGGGCGTGGCGGCGCGGCGGGGTCCGTACGGGGTGCGGGGCGGCCGGCCGGGGCGTCAGCCGAGGCAGGTGCGGACGGCCGCCATCAGCGCCCGCGAGCGGATGTCTCCCGTCACGCCGGGCTGCATGCCGTTGGTGACGTAGCCGAAGCCGATGCCGAGCTCCGGGTCGGCGAAGCCCAGCGAACCGCCGCGTCCCGGGTGGCCGAAGCTCGCCGGGGAGGCCATCGGCGAGGTGCCGCCGTGCCGGAAGAAGCCGTGGCCGAAGGTCGTGTTGACGATCAGCACCTTGTCCGGGCCGCTGACCGCGGGGCCCATCGCCTCCTTCAGCACGTCCTGGCCGAACAGCGCGGGCAGCCGCTCCCCCGGCGTGCCGCCGTGCCGGTCGGCGGCGCCGATCAGCGCCGCGTAGAACCGCGCGACCGAGCGGGCCGTACCGATGCCGCCCGCCCCCGGCACCTCGGCGGCCTGCACCGCCGGGTCGTTCAGGTCGACGGTCGCGCGGACGGCGCCGAACGCCCGGCCGGTCAGCGACGTCGGGTCCTGGTAGGCGCGGACCACGGCGGCCTTCGGCCGCACCCGCAGGCCGTTCGGGCCCGTCTGCGCGGCCGGCGGCGCGGGCAGGTCGACCAGCTTCCCGACCCGGGGCGCGGCACCCGCGGGCAGGCCGATCCACAGGTCGAGGCCGAGCGGCCGGGTGATCTCCTCGGCCAGGTAGTGGCCGATGCTGCGCCCGCTCACCCGCCGGACGACCTCGCCGACCAGCCAGCCGAACGTGTACGGGTGGTAGCCGTGCGCGGTGCCCGGCTCCCAGGCGGGGGCCTGCGCGGCGACGGCCGCCGCCGCGGGCTCCCAGGTGAGCAGGTCCTCCAGGCGCAGCGGCACGTCGAGCACGGGCAGCCCGGCCTGGTGCGAGAGCAGCCAGCGGACCGGGATCCGTCCCTTGCCGGCGGCGGCGAACTCCGGCCAGTACGAGGCGACGGGCGCGTCCAGGTCGAGGGCGCCGCGCTGCACGAGGTGGAGCGCGGTGGCGGCGGTGAGGCCCTTGGTGACGGAGCGCAGCACCTGGGCGGTGTCGGCCGTCCACGGCACGGCGGGGGCGGGCCGGCCGCCGACCTCGGGGCGGGCGTCGCCGGCCCACAGGTCGACCACCTTGCGGCCGTCGGCGTACAGCGCGAACGCGGCGCCGAGCTCGCCGTACTCGCGGAAGTTGCGGGCGAAGGCCTCCCGGACGGGCTCGAAACCCTCCGCCGTCTCGCCCCAGATCTCGACCGCTGTCACGTGCCCGCCCTGCCTTCGCCTCGCCGGTGCCCCCCGGTCGAACGATAGTCCGGCAGCCCCGGCGGTGCCGACCCCGGTAGCGTGCTGCACCATGACGAACCCCGCCGAAGAGGTGCTGGACGTGGTCGACGCGCAGGACCGGGTGGTCGGCACCGCCACCCGCGCCGAGGTCTACCGCGACGGCCTCACCCACCGCTGCGTGTTCATCCTCGTCCGCGACCCGCAGGACCGGATCTTCGTGCACCGCCGCACCGACACCAAGCTCTTCGCCCCCGGCGCGTACGACTGCTTCGTCGGCGGCGTGGTCGGCGCGGGGGAGACGTACGGGCACGCGGCCGTCCGCGAGGCCGAGGAGGAGCTCGGCGTGCAGGGGGTGCGGCCGGTGCCGCTGTTCAAGTACCTCTACGCGGAGAACGGCCTGTCGTGGTGGTGCGACATCTACGAGGCCCGCTGGGACGGCCCGGTGCAGCCGCAGGTCGAGGAGGTCGCCTGGCACGGCTGGCTGACCCCGCAGGAGCTCGACGAGCGGCTGGCCGCATGGGAGTTCGTGTCGGACGGGCGCGAGGCCTACCGCCGCTACCTGGAGCTCCGCCGGTCGTCCTGAGGATCCCACTCGGGGTGCTCGCGGACGGCCCACAGCGGGTCGACGGACCCGGTGCGCATGCCGCGCCGGGCCTCCGGGTCGCGCACCGCCATCCAGACGTGGCCGCCCACCGCGACCGCCACGGCCACCGCCAGCCAGTCGTGGACGAAGGTCGCGCCGGTGCGCCACACCAGCGGCGCGAGGTGGGTGAACCACATCAGCAGCCCGGTGCCGAGCATGACGAGCACGGCACCGGCGATCCACGCCGCGTACAGCTTCTGCCCGGCGTTGAACTTGCCCGCCGGGCGGTCCCAGGAGCGGCGGCGCACCGCGCGCAGCCACTGCCGGTCGCTCGCGGTGAAGCGGTTGAGCCGCACCAGGTCGGCGCGCAGCGCGCGGGAGGCGAGCCCGAGCAGCAGCGGCACCGGCAGCATCAGGCCGCACCACTCGTGCACCACGACGACCAGCCGCCGCCGGCCGACCAGTTCGGAGACCGGCGGGTAGTAGAGCACCAGCGCGGTCGCCAGGCAGACCAGCATCAGGCCGGCCGTGGTCCGGTGCACCCACCGCTCGGCGCGGGCGAAGCGGCGGACCCTGCCGCCGTCAGCCGGTGGGGGCATCGTCGCGTCCGTTGGAGCGGCCGACCCAGGCGTCGACGTCATAGCCGTAGTTCTCCCAGTAGCCGGGCCGGACGGTGGGGGTGACGGTGATGCCGGAGAGCCACTTCGCCGACTTGTAGAAGTACATCGGCGCGACGTACAGCCGCACCGGGCCGCCGTGCGCGTGGGTCACCGGCCGGTCCTGCATCTTCACGGCGACCAGGACGTCGTCGCGGCGGGCCTGGTCGAGGGTGAGGCTCTCGGAGTACTCCCCGTCGAAGCAGGTGAAGCGGACGGCCGTGGCGCCGTCCCGCACCCCGGCGAGCTCCAGCAGCCGGCTGAGCCGCACCCCCTCGAAGGGCGTGCCCGGCACCCGCCAGCCGGTGACGCACTGCACGTCGTGCACGATCCGGGTCTGCTCCATCGCCAGCAGGTCCGCGAGGCGGTAGGAGGCGGGGCGCTCGACGAGGCCGTCCACCGTCAGCGCGTAGTCGGAGGCGTCCCGGTTCGGCACGGAGGACACCACCGAGTAGTACCGGAACCCCCCGCCGCCGGGCAGCACACCGCTCAGACCGGTCGGGTCGCGGCTGGTCACCGCCTCGACCGCGCGCTGCAGCGAGGGCCCGGCGGCGACGCCGGCCACGCCGAGGCCCAGCATGCCCAGCACCACCCGGCGTCCGACCGGCGTACCCGGTCCGGAGGATTCGTTCACACCACGATTCGACCACCCCTGCCCGCCCGGGACCAGGGGCAGCGGGTGTCCGTCAGACTTTCGTCAGGTCCTCGGCCGGACGGACGGGCGGACCGGCGGACGGGCGGACCGACGGACGGGCCCGCGACCGGACGATCATGCCGGGGGCCGGGCCTCGGTAGGGTGGCGCCATGGTTTCCCGTACGCCCCCGGCGGCGCCCAGCTCGGAGGAACAGCCCGGCCGCGCCGAGAAGGCCCCGCGCCGCCGCCTCAGCGTCGACGAGCGGCGGGAGCAGCTGATCACGGTGGCCCTGGACCTCTTCAGCCGCCACCCCCCGGAGGACGTCTCGATCGACGACATCGCGGCCGCCGCCGGCGCCTCCCGCCCGCTGGTGTACCACTACTTCCCCGGCAAGCAGGCGATCTACGAGGAGTCGCTGCGCCGGGCGGGCCGCGAGCTCGCCGCCCGCTTCGAGGAGCCCGCCGAGGGCCCGCTCTCCGAACGCCTCCTGCGGGTCATGGACCGCTACCTCGACTTCGTGGAGAGCCACGGCCCCGGCTTCGCCGCCCTGCTGCGCGGCGGCTCGGTGACGTCCGGGCCCGGCACCAGCGCGGTGATCGACGAGGTGCGGCGGGCCGCGCAGGAGCAGATCCTGCTGCACCTCGCCCCGGCCGAGCCCGGCCCGGGCGTGCGCCGCACCGTCCGGGCGTGGATCGCCAACGCCGAGATCAGCTCCCTCGACTGGCTCGGCGAACGCGCCGTACCCCGCGAGGCCCTGCAGCTGCAGCTGGTGCAGGAACTGGTCGCCGCGCTCGCCCTGACGGCGGCCCGCGAACCGGCGCTCGCCGCGGAGTTCGCGACGTTCCTCGCCGAGGAACGCGCGGACGGCCCGGCCGCCGGCCTGGCCCGCGACCTGCTGGGCCTGCTCGCCGTCGACGGCATGGCCGGGGCCCTGGCCCGCCTCGCCGGCGACGGCACGGCCTGACGTCACCGCCCGCACCGGCCCGGGTGCCGCCCGCACCGGCCGCGCCGTCCACCGGGTCTGATAGAAAGTGGACAGATTTTCCACCGAGAGCGAGGGGGCTCGGCGCATGACCCTGGACGGCTTCGCGGGCGCGGAGCGGATCGCGGCCACACTCGACGTACTGGCCGAGACACTGCTGGACGAACGGTCCACGCACTACCCGCTGGACACGCTGGCGGCCTTCCGCCGTGACGCCCACCCCTCCGCCGACGGGCTGTTCGGCCTGCGCCTCGGCACCGCCGGGACCGGCCTGCTGACGGTACGCGGGCTCGGCACCGTCGTCTCCGCCGGCACGGCGCGGCGCCCCGGCCCGGCGACCGGTGCGGTCGCCGCCCTGGCCGCCCGCTACGGCGCCGGCCACGTGCGCGGCGTCCCGGTCGGCGGCGGGGCCCCGGTCACCGCGGACGCCTTCCGGCTGCCCGTGGTGCCGGAGGCCGGCGACGCCGCACGGCGTCCGCCCTTCGCGCAGCCGCTGGCCGCGCTCGCCTCGGAGCGCCCCACCCGCGGACCGGAGGAGCTGTCCACCGGCTCCGGCGTGGAGGTGCGCCTGGTCGTGCCGTCCGTCTTCCACCCGCTGACCGCGCACGGCGACGGCGCGGCCGTGGCCGGCCACCTCGCCGAGGTCGCCGAGGAGCTCTTCGCGGGCAGCGGCCCCGCAGCCCGCCGCGAGTGGTCGGTGATCGCGGCGTCGCTCGCCGCCGGGGCCGCCGAGGCGGGCGTCGTGTTCGCCGGCCTCGCCGCGCTGCGCGCCGCCGGCCGCCTCACCCACGCCTCGCTGACCGTCGCCCTGCACCCCGTGCACGGCCCCGCCGACGAGACCGCCCACCGGCTCGCCGACGCCCGCCCGCACGCCGAGGTCTGGACGGTGCTGCTGCCCGCCGGACCGGCCGCCCTGCTGGTCGAACCGCGCAGCACCGCCGTGCCGGCCCCGTTCGGTGCGGACGGCGCGCAGCAGCGGGTCGCCGGTTCCGTGGTCGAGGCCTTCGTGCCGCTCCCGGACGGCGCCACGACGCTGACCCTCCAGCTCGGCACGGTGCAGGCGGAGGACTGGGAGCTCTACACCGAGGTGTTCGCGCAGGTCCTGCTGAGCGTCCAGCTCGGCTGGGACGGCGTCGTCCGCACCCGGCCCGCAGCCCAGGCCCAGGCTCAGGTTCAGGCCTCCGCACCCGCACCGCAGCCCGTCGTGGAGCAGCCGTACGCCCCGGCGCAGGCCGCTCCGGCGATGCCCCCGATGCCGCCCGCACCGCCCGTCGCACCCGTCACCGCACCCGCCGTGCCCGCACCTGCACCCGCACCCGCCGTGCCCGCCCCGGTGGCCGCCGTACCGGTCGCCGCCGTCGTGGAGCCCGCCCAGGAGAGGCCCAAGGGCACGCCGGTGCGCGTACCCCCGCCGGACTTCAACCCCTTCGCTCCCCCGGCCCCCGCCCCGGCCACACCCGCAGCTGAGCAGGACGCGCCCGGGCCCGGCAAGGGCACGCCGGTGCGCGTACCCCCGCCGGACTTCGACCCCTTCGCCCCGCCCGCCCCGACCGGCGGCGCTGCCGCCCCGGCGGCTCCCGCGCCCGCACCTGCGCCGGTGGCGGCGGCCCCCGCCCCGGCCACGGCCGATCCGTTCGGCACGGTGGTCGCCAACGCGCCGCTCGACCCGTTCGGCACCGTGACCACCGCCCCGGCGGCAGCGCCGGCGCCCCGGCCTGTCGCCGCACCCGTCCCGGTGGCGGCGGCCCCTGCGCCGGCCGGGCCCGGCAAGGGCACCCCGGTGCGCGTACCCCCGCCGGACTTCAACCCCTTCGCCCCGCCCGCCCCGGCCCCCGCCGCCGAGGCGGAGGAGGAGGTCGCGGCGCCCGGCAAGGGCACCCCGGTGCGCGTGCCCCCGCCGGACTTCGACCCCTTCGCCCCGCCCGCCCCCACCTCGGCCGCACCCGCCGCCCCCGTCGCGGAGCAGGCCGCACCGGAGGCGCCCCCGGCGTACCACCCCTTCGGCTGAGGCCGGCGGACGCACGCCCGGCGACGGCCGGGCGGGTCGGGTGCCCTGCGCACCGGCCCGCCCGGCCGTCGGCCGTTCCGGACGCCCCCGCCGCCGTCCGCCGCTGCGTCTTCCACTGCCTCCGGCGTCCGATCGGCGTCGACGATCCGTCACATGTCCGTCACCGTGCGATGGTCCAGACCTATTGCCCTTCCGTCCGGAGGTCCCTACGCTCCCGGACAGGACCTCCACGGCAACCCGACGGCCCCGAGGACCCGGCTCCGCCGCGCCGTCGCGGCCGGAGCCCTGCACCTGGCACCTTCCCCACAGGTCGCGGAGCCCTGGTCCGGTGACGGTCCGGCGTGCTCCCGGACAGGAGCTCACACCCATGCGCAGACGTCGGTTCCGCCTCCCGCTGCTCGCCGCGGGCACCCTGCTCGCACCGTTCCTCGCGGTGGCGCTCCCCGCCACCGCGGCGCACGCCGCCGGTGCGACCGCCACCTTCACCAAGGACCAGGACTGGGGCACCGGTTACGGTGGCAGCTACACCATCACCAACGGCAGCACGGCCCCGATCAACGGCTGGACGCTCGAGTTCGACCTGCCCACCGGCAACACCGTGGGCTCGCTGTGGAACGCGACCTACACCACCGCCGCCTCGCACGTCACCGTGAAGAACCCGAGCTGGCAGCCGGTCATCGCCGCCGGCGCCTCGTACAACTTCGGCTTCAACATCGCCTACTCGGGCGCGTACGCGCCGCTCGCCAACTGCAAGCTCAACGGCAGTCCGTGCAGCGGCGGCGGGGGCGACACCACCGCACCCACCGCACCCGGCGGCCTGACCGGCGCGCTCAGCGGCACCAACGGCGCCGCGCTCTCCTGGACGGCCTCCACCGACAACGTCGGCGTCACGGGCTACGACGTGCTGGAGGGCACCACCAAGCGGGCCACCGTGACCGGCACCTCGGCCACCGTCACCGGTCTCGCGGCGGGCGCGCACGGCTTCACCGTGGTCGCCTTCGACGCCGCGGGCAACCGCTCGGCCGCGGCCGGTCCGGTCACCGTGACCGTGCCGGGCACCACCGACACCCAGCCGCCGACCACGCCCGGCACCCCCCTCGCCACGGGCAGCACGGCGAGCTCGGTCTCGCTCACCTGGGGCGCGGCCACGGACAACGTCGGGGTGACCGCCTACGACGTGTACAACGGCGGCACGATCGCCACCACCGTGAGCGGCACCAGCGCCACCGTCGGCGGTCTGGCCGCCGACACCGCCTACACCTTCACGGTGAAGGCGCGGGACGCCGCGGGCAACACCTCAGCGGCCTCCAACGCGGTCACCGCCCGCACCCAGAAGGGAGGCGGGGGCAGCGCCGGCCTGAAGATCGGCTACTTCACGCAGTGGTCGATCTACGCGCGCGGCTACAGCGTGAAGCAGTTGGAGACCTCCGGCAGCGCCGCGAAGCTCACCACGCTGAACTACGCGTTCGCCAACATCCACCCGACGACCAAGCAGTGCTTCATCACCAACAAGGCGGCCGGCAACGACTCCGACCCGAACGCCGGTGACGGCGCGGGCGACGCCTGGGCCGACTTCGGCAAGGGCTGGGACGCGGGCACCTCCGTGGCCGGCACCACCGACACCTGGGACCAGCCGCTGGCCGGCAACTTCAACCAGCTCAAGCAGCTGAAGGCCAAGCACCCCGCCCTGAAGATCCAGATCTCGCTCGGCGGCTGGTCGTACAGCAAGTGGTTCTCCGACGCGGCCTCCACCGACGCCTCCCGCAAGGCGCTCGTGAGCTCCTGCATCGACATGTACATCAAGGGCAACCTGCCGGTGATCGACGGCCGCGGCGGCGCCGGCTCGGCGGCGGGCATCTTCGACGGCATCGACCTCGACTGGGAGTGGCCGAACTCCGACGGGCACCTCGGCAACGTCTTCAAGCCCGCCGACAAGGCCAACTACACCCTGCTCGCCCAGGAGTTCCGCCGCCAGCTGGACGCCCTGGGCACCACCAACGGCAAGCACTACACGCTGAGCGCCTTCCTGCCGGCCGACCCGGCGAAGATCTCCGCGGGCATCGACATCCCCGGCCTGTTCGGCGCCTTCGACTTCGCCACCGTGCAGGGCTACGACTACCACGGCGCGTGGGAGCCGACCACCAACCAGCAGTCCGCGCTGACCCTCCCGGCCGGTGACCCCAGTGCCGCCGACCGCCGGTTCAGCTCCGAGATCGCCATCAACGCCTACGTCGGCGGCGGCGCGCCGAAGAGCAAGCTGACCCTCGGCATCCCGTTCTACGGACGCGGCTGGCAGGGCGTGCCGCGCGGCACCACCAACGGCCTGTTCCAGTCCTCCACCGGTGCCGCACCCGGCTCCTACGAGGCCGGGTACGAGGACTACCACAAGCTCAAGGAGATGGCCGCGAGCGGCGGTTACACCATCTACCGCGACCCGGTGGCCGGTCACGCGTACATCTACAACGGGAACGTCCTCTACACCTACGACGACCCCACGGAGATCGCCCGCAAGACCGCGTGGATCAAGGCACAGGGGCTGGCGGGGGCCATGGTCTGGTCCTTCGACGGCGACACCGCCGGCGGTGAACTCATGACCGCGGTGGACAACGGCCTGAAGTGACGGGCCCGTTCACCGGCGACAGCCGGTGACGTTCGGCAACGGCCGGTGACAGCCGGCGTCACGCGCGGCGTGCCAGGTGCACCGCATCGGGCACGCCGCGTGCGACCGCCACCTCCAGGGTGTGCACGTCGGCGAAACCCGCCGCCCGCAGCGCGTCCTCGAAGGCCGCGGACGGCTTCGCGCTCCACACCGCCAGCACCCCGCCGGGGTTGAGCCGCCGCCGGGCGGCGGCCAGCCCCGCCGGGCCGTACAGGCCGTCGTTGGCGTCGTCCACCGTCCAGTCCGGCCCGTTGTCGATGTCGAGGCAGAGCGCGTCGTACGACGGGCCCGGCCCGGCCAGGTGGGCGACCAGGTCGGTGTGCAGCACCACCACCCGCGGATCGTCCAGCGCCCCGGCGGAGTACGCGGCGAGCGGTCCGGTCCGGTGCCAGTCGATCACCGCGCCCTCCCGCTCCGCGACCGCGACGGCGCCCCAGCGCGGCTCGGCCGCCGCGTACGCGAGCGAGAAGCCCACCCCCAGGCCGCCGATGAGCACCGAGGGCCGCGGCGCGTCCAGCCGGTCCAGGGCCGCCTGGACGAGGAGGCGCTCGGAACGGCCGTCCGCGGTGTCCATCAGGAAGCACCCGTTGGCGATGATCTCCAGGTGCCCGCCACGGCGCCGCAGCACCACCTCGCCGTACGGCCCCTCGCGCCGGTCCAGCGTGACGGGGGCGTCGTCGGCTGCGTCCCTGACGGGCAGTTGGGTCATCGGACGGCACCTCACGGGAGTTCAGGTCGTGTCCATCCGACCTTAACCGGCCGCGGCGCACCGGGGCACGTCGAACACCCGTCCCGGCACCGACCGCCGCCGGGACGGGGCCCCGTGACACCCCCTCAGGTCGGCGCGCGGCCCGGCCCGCGGCCACCCCGGCGGGCGGCACGGCGCCGGGGCCGGTCAGTCCGGCGGGGCGGCGGGCTCACCGGTCCCGGCGGCCCTTGAGCAGCCAGCCGAGCACGCCGCCGGCCAGGAGGGTGGCCAGCAGGGCGACCCAGAGCGGCGCCGTCACGGTGAACACCCAGAACTGGATCTTCACCTTGTCGAGGTTGGCGAAGAGGAACCAGACCGCGAGCACCACGAGGACGCCGATGGCGATGTAGCGGGTCGGAACGCCCGCGATCTCGCCCCGCAGCCTGCCGTCCTTCGGACCACCCGTCGTGCCGCCGGAGGAACCACCCGATGTCTTGGTCACCCTGCCAGTCTGCTCCGGTACGGCACGGTTTTCCGGTATTGCGCCGCCCGCTCCGCCCCGGGCGGCGCAATACCGGCCCCGGTTCTCAGCGTTCGTCGCGCCACGACCTCCACAGCGCCGCGTACGCGCCGTCGGCCGCGACCAGCTCCGGGTGGCTGCCGTACTCGCTGATCCGGCCCTGCTCGACGACGGCGATCACGTCCGCGTCGTGCGCGGTGTGCAGGCGGTGGGCGATCGCGACGACCGTCCGCCCGTCCAGCACGCGGGCGAGCGAGCGCTCCAGGTGCCGGGCGGCCCGCGGGTCGAGCAGCGAGGTCGCCTCGTCCAGGACGAGGGTGTGCGGGTCGGCCAGGACGAGCCGGGCCAGCGCGAGCTGCTGGGCCTGGGCCGGGGTCAGTGCGGTGCCGCCCGCGCCCACCTCGGTGTCCAGGCCCTCCGGCAGGGCGTCGGCCCACTCCGCGGCGTCGACGGCGGCGAGCGCGGCGCGCAGTTCGGTGTCGTCCGCGTCCGGCCGGGCGAGCCGCAGGTTGTCACGCAGCGTGCCGACGAAGACGTGGTGCTCCTGGTTGACCAGGGCCACCTCGGTGCGGACCCGCTCGGCGGGCATGGCGGCGAGTTCGGCACCGCCGAGGGTCACCCGTCCGCGGCCCGGGGCGTAGATGCCCGCGAGGAGCCGTCCGAGCGTCGACTTGCCCGCCCCGGACGGGCCGACCAGGGCCACCCGGGTGCCGGGGGCGACGTCGAGGCTGATGCCGTGCAGCACGTCGGCGCCCTCCCGGTAGCCGAAGCGCACCTCCTCGGCGGTGACGCGCCGGCCGTCCGGGTGGAGCGAGCCGTCGGTGTCCGGGTCCTCGACCTCGCGTACGCCGACCAGCCGCGCCAGGGAGGCCTGGCCGATCTGCAGCTCGTCGTACCAGCGCAGGATCAGGTCGACGGGGTGCACGAGCGCCTGGGCGTAGAGCACCCCGGCGGTGAGCCGGCCGACGTCGATCCAGCCGTGCACGGTGAGGAGGCCGCCGAGGGTGAGGGTGCCGAGCACGGCGAGTGCGTACGTCGCGTCGACGGTGGGGAACCAGACCGAGCGCAGCCAGAGCGTGTAGCGCTCCCACGCCGCCCACTCGCCGATCTTGCGGTCGGTCAGCCGGATCCGGGCGTCCCCGAGGCGCAGCGCCTCGACGGTGCGCCCGGCGTCGACGGTCTCGGCGAGCACGGTGTTGACCGCGGCGTACCCGGCCGACTCGGCCCGGTAGGACTGCGGGGCGCGCCGGAAGTACCAGCGGGAGCTGGCGAGCAGCAGCGGCAGGCCGATCAGCGAGGTGGCGGCGAGCAGCGGCGAGGTGATCAGGAGCGCGCCGAGGACGAGGACGACGGAGACCACGGCGACGGCGAGTTCGGGGACGGCCTCGCGGACGGACTTGGCGAGCCGGTCGATGTCGGTGGTGCCGCGGGAGACGAGGTCGCCGGTGCCGGCGCGTTCGAGGACGCCGGGCGGCAGGGCGACCGAGCGGACGAGGAAGTCCTCGCGGAGGTCGGCGAGGACCTCCTCGCCGAGGATGCTGCCGCGCAGCCGCGACAGTCCCATGAAGACGGACTGCACGACGAGCGCGCCGAGGTACCAGGTGACGGCGCCGAGGATGCGGTCGGCGGCGGTGCCGTCGGCGAGCGAGTCCACGAGGGAGCCGAGCACCCACGGGCCGACGAGGCCGGCCACGGTGGCCACGGCGTGCAGGGCGACGACGGTGGTGAAGCCGAGCCGGTGGCGGCGGGCGAGCAGCCGCACGTAGGCGCGGACGGTGGCCGGGCCGGCCACCGGGAGCATGGTGGCCGGTCCCTGCTCCTGGGTGCTGGGGGGCTTCAGCCCTCCTGGGATGCGCATACCGCCTCCTCGGGGGTGCGGCCGGCCGCCGGGGCGCCGGGGGCGGGGGTCGGGGTGGGGGTGGTCGGGGTCGGGGCGGGGTCGTCCTCGCGGGTGACGACGGCGCGGTACCGCGGTTCGTCGGCCATCAGGTCGCGGTGGGTGCCGTCGGCGACGACCCGGCCGTCCTGGATCAGCACGACGGTGTCGGCCTGGTCGAGCAGCAGCGGGCTGGTCGCGAGGACGACGGTGGTGCGTCCGCCGCGCAGTTTGCGCAGTCCGGCGGCGATCCTGGATTCGGTGTGCGCGTCGACGGCGCTGGTGGGTTCGTCCATGACGAGCACCGGCGGGTCGGCCACGAGGGCGCGGGCCAGGGCGAGCCGTTGGCGCTGGCCGCCGGAGAGGGAGCGGCCGCGTTCGGTGATGCGGGCGCGCATCGGGTCGCCGTCGCACTCGGGCGAGCCGTCGACGAGGGCGTCGAGGACGTCCTCCGCGCGGGCGGCGGCGAGTGCGTCGGCGAGGTCGACGCGGCCGGCGCCGGGGACGTCGAGGAGTTCGGCGAGCGTGCCGGAGAGCAGCACGGGCTCCTTGTCGTGGACGAGGACGGCGGCGCGGGCGTCGGCCAGCGGGACGCGGTCGAGGGGGGTGCCGCCGAGCCGGACGGACGGCGTGGGCTGCTCGTCCTCGGCCCGTGGCACGTGGCCGCCGAGGCGGGCGGCGAGCGCGCCGGCGAAGTCCGGGTCGCCGCAGACGACGGCGGTGAGCCGTCCGGCGCGGGCGGTCAGCCCGGTCAGCGGGTCGTGGAGGTCGGACCGCTCGGGGCGGGTGAGGGCGGCGTCGGCGGCGTCGGTGTCCGCGGTGCGCCGGAGTGCGAGGACGCGGGTGGCCCGGCCGGCGGAGACCCGGGCGACGGACCAGGCGTGGGCGGCCTCGCCGAGGATGCGCAGCGGTGCGGCAAGGAAGGCGGTCGCTCCGTACACGGCGACGAGTTCGCCGATGGTGAGCCGCCCGGTGGCGGCGAGGTGGGCGCCGTACCAGGTGACGCCGACGACGAAGAGGCCTGGCAGGAGGACCTGCTGGGCCTGCATGAGGGACCAGATCCGGGCGGCGCGGACGGCGGCGCCGCGCACCTTCTGGGAGGCGGCGCGGTAGCGGTCGAGGAAGAGCTTCTCGCCGCCGATGCCGCGCAGGACGCGCAGGCCGGCGACGGTGTCGGCGGCGAGTTCGGTGGCCTTGCCGCCGAGGGCGCGCTGCTCGGCGTAGCGGCGTTCGAAGGGGCCGAGCAGCGGCCAGACGGACGCGGCGAGGACGGGGACGCCGAGCAGGACGGCGCTGCCGAGGAGGGGCTGGCGGACGAGCACGACGAGGCTGACGCCGAGCCAGACGATGACGGCGGCCCGGACGCGGGCGGTGAGCTCCACGTACCAGCCGATCTTCTCGACGTCTCCGCTGCTGACGGCGACGATCTCGCCGGTGGCGATGCGGCTGGAGAGGCCGGCGCCGAGGTGGGAGGCCTGCCGGGCGACGAGCTGGCGGACGTGGGCGGCGCAGGTGATCCAGTTCCAGACGGCCTGGCGGTGCAGCAGCACGGTGCCGGTGGCCTGGACGGCGGCGAGGAGGACGGCGAGGGCTCCGGCCCGCAGGATCGCGGCGGTGTCGCCGTCGACGGCGCCCTGGATGCCGAGGCCGAGGGCGAGCGGCAGGGCGGCCTGGCAGCCCATCTCCAGGACGCCCCAGCAGGTGGCGAGCACCTGGCCGCGTCGCTGGGAGCGGGAGAGCCAGCGCAGGAAGCCCAGCGGGGTGGTGAGGTCGGGACTGCCGGGGTCGGGCAACGGCAGGGGTGTGAGCGGCATGACGCTCCGTTACGGGTGGTACGGGACAGTGGGCGCGCGGGCCCGGGTCTCGGGCACGGCTTGGGGCCCGGCGGCAGGTGCTGCGGCCTGGGCGGGGAGGAGGCGGTGGCGGCGGGGGACCGCTCGGGGGCGGCGGGGCGCCCGACCGCTCGGAGGCGGAGTTCAGGACATCATGGTCACCGAGCGTGCCCGCTCGGCAGCGGCCCGCGCAACAGGTTTTCCGCCCGGCCCGAGGGGTTCCGGCCACGGATCGGTGCGCTCGACGTGAAGGCCCGGGCGTGACCGGTGAATACGGGGTGGGGGGCCGGGGCGGGTTCGGCGGTCCGGGAAGAATTCCCTCCGGACGGGAATGATCCTCCGGTGCCGGAAGTTGGGCGCTTGCGGAAGCCGTCGGACGACCAGGAGGGCACCCCTTCCCGTGAGCACCATTCCCACTGTCACGCTCAACAACGGCGCGGTGATCCCGCAGCTCGGGTTCGGCGTCTGGCAGGTCCCGGACGCGGAGGCGGCGCCGGCCGTCGGCGCGGCGATCGAGGCGGGTTACCGCTCGATCGACACCGCGTCCGTCTACGAGAACGAGACCGGCACGGGCACGGCGATCGCCGGGTCGGGCGTCGCCCGCGAGGAACTGTTCGTCACCACCAAGCTGTGGAACTCGGGCACCGTGGACTGGTCCGGCCGTCAGGGCCGGGACGCCGTGCTCCGCGCGTTCGACGACTCGCTGGCCAAGCTGCGCCTGGACCACGTCGACCTGTACCTCATCCACTGGCCGCGGCCGATGCACGGCACGTTCGGCAACGTGTGGAAGGCGTTCGAGGAGCTGGCCGCGGACGGCCGCGCCCGCTCGGTCGGCGTCTCGAACTTCGGCCCGCAGCAGCTGGAGGTGCTGCTGCAGGAGAGCGCGGTGGTGCCGGTGCTCAACCAGGTCGAGCTGCACCCGTACTTCCCGCAGCTGGAGCTGCGGGCCTTCCACGACGAGCACGGCATCGCGACCGAGGCGTGGAGTCCGCTCGGTCAGGGCGGGGCGCTGCTGGGCGAGCCGGTGCTGGCGCGGATCGCGGAGAAGCACGGCCGCACGCCGGCCCAGGTGGTGCTGCGCTGGCACCTGCAGAGCGGGGTGATCGCGATCCCGAAGTCGGTGACGCCGGCGCGGATCAAGGAGAACATCGACGTGGCCGGCTTCGAGCTGGACGCCGACGACCTCACGGGGATCGCCGGGATCGGGAACGGCGGCCGGATCGGCCCGGACCCGCAGGCCTTCGACTGGAACTGACCGTGCGGTGCCGCGGATCCGTCCGCGGCACGACCGAGGGCCGCCACCCCGCACAGGTGACGGCCCTCGGGCAGCGGACCGGGCGAGCCCGTCCGTGCCGAATCGTTACGCCTCGTCGGCCAGCCGCGCCGTCTTGGCGAGCAGCACCAGCGCGGCCTGGTGCTCGTGCGGCTCCAGCGGGCCGAGCAGCAGCTCCTGCACCTCCCGCACTCCGGAGGCGGAGCGGTGGAGCAGCTCCTGTCCGGCGGGCGAGAGCGAGAGCAGGTTGCGACGGCCGTCGGACGGGTCGCGGCGGCGCAGGACGAGACCGCGCCGGACGAGCCGGCTGACCATCTCCGCCATGGTGGCCTTGTCGAGCGAGGCGAGCTCGCCGACCGTTCGCTGGTCCGCACCCGGCTCCGATTCGAGCGCGTCCAGCACCGCATACTGGGGCGCGGTCAGCTCGACGCCGACCTTCTCGGACCAGAGCTTGGTGTGCACCTGCTGTGCCACCCTGATGAGATAGCCGATCGCACGCTGCGCGTCCAGCAGCGGTCGGGCGTCGGTCAGTGCCGCGACCGCAGCCGGCTCCAGACGGGCTATCCTTGCCATGACCCGGACGATTTCGATCTGTTCGTCGGGGGTGAGCGGCTCGAAGAGCGTCCGCTGGACGCGGACGACCCCTCCGGTCGCCTCGCGGACCGCCTGGGCCCCGTTCTGCGACAGGGCCAGGAGCTTGCGCCGGCCGTCCGCCGGATCGCGACGCCGCAGCACCAGGCCGCGCCGTACCAGTCGGGCCACCATCTCGGCCATCGTCGCCTTGTCCAGCGACGCCCGTTCGCCGACGGTGCGCTGGTCGGCACCGGGCTCCAGGGCGAGCGCGAGGAGCACGGCGAACTGCGGAGCCGTGAGGTCGGCTCCGACGTGCTCGGACCACAAGCGGGTGTGCACCTGCTGGGCCACGCGGATGAGGTGTCCGGGCGACTGCTGCAGTCGTCCGGCCACGCGGGTTGTCGGGATCTCCCCCAGCACCATGAAATCCGTCCCGGTGTCACGCTCGGTGTGTGTGGGACACCCGAGCGGGGCAGTAACGGCGAGTAAGCGACCTGCTGTGTGGGAGGGCGCGCCAGCCGTGCAGCCGGTGGCTGCTGGCGCACACTATACAAACGGTCGAGCCGCCCTGGCAGGCAGGGGCTGATAGTAGTCGCATGTTCGGCAAAGTTGGCATATTTCCGCCATCTGTCGGGCCCACGACAGGACGCGTTTCGCCCGTCCGGCCGCACCGCCGCCTTCACCCTGCGTCACCTGCGACTCTTCACCCTGGCCCGGAAGGCTACCCGCCGGTAGGGTGTTCGCCCAGCACGCTGTGTACCACCTTTCACCCCGGGCCCGCTCCGGGGAGCTCTCGGGTCGGCACCGCTCTCGGGGCCGCCCGTCCCACCCTCCGAGAGAGACGAGTACGAGCATGACCGAGCAGTCCAGCACCGTCCGGGTCGCGATCGTCACGGGCGCCGCCCGCGGCATCGGCGCGGCGACCGCGCTCCGGCTGGCCGCGGACGGGTACGCCGTCGCGGTCGTCGACCTGGAGGAGTCGGCCGGCAAGCAGACCGCGGACGCGATCGTCGCCGCGGGCGGCCGGGCGCTCGCCGTCGGCGCCGACGTCTCCGACGCCGGCCAGGTGCAGGCCGCCGTCGACCGGATCGCCGCCGAACTCGGCACCCCCGTGGTGCTGGTGAACAACGCCGGGGTGCTCCGCGACAACCTGCTGTTCAAGATGTCGGAGTCCGACTGGGACACCGTCATGGACGTCCACCTCAAGGGTGCGTTCCTGATGACCCGTGCGGTGCAGAAGCACATGGTGGACGCCGGGTTCGGACGGATCGTCAACCTCTCCTCCTCGTCGGCGCAGGGCAACCGCGGCCAGGCCAACTACTCGGCCGCCAAGGCCGGTCTGCAGGGCTTCACCAAGACCCTGGCGATCGAGCTCGGCAAGTTCGGCATCACGGCCAACGCCGTCGCGCCGGGCTTCATCGCCACCGACATGACGGCCGCCACCGCGGCGCGCGTCGGCATGGAGTTCGAGGCCTTCAAGCAGGCCGCCGCCACCCAGATCCCGGTCAACCGGGTCGGCACGCCGGACGACATCGCGCACACCATCTCCTTCTTCGCCAGCGAGGGTGCCGGGTTCGTCTCCGGCCAGGTCGTGTACGTCGCCGGCGGACCGCTCGACTGACCCGCCGGCCGGCGCCCCCGCCGACGCCCGGCGGGGGCCTTCACCGGCCGGGCGCAGGGCCTCCACCGGTCCGATCCGGCATCCGCCCGGGAGTCGCAGTGCGATCAGCCCCTCCGAGGGTCCACACTCGGTAGCAGACGTCCGCCGCCCCGGCGGGGCGGCGGAGACGGAACCGGTCGGGTCCGTTCACGGCCAGGGCCGGTACTCGCACACCCGGAGGTCCACATGTCCGAGTCCACCGACAGCCGATCGATGCCCACCCCGGACCATCTTCTGCACACCGGGGCCGAACACCCCGTCGACCCCGAGGACCTCGTGATGGCCTCCGGCCGCACGCCCACCCCGGAGCTGATCGAGAAGGCCCGGCAGGACCTCCAGAAGTACGGGCGGGTCGCCGTGGAGCGCCTGCTCCCCTGAGCACGGCCGTGCCGCCCGAGGGGCCCCGCGACAGCGCGGGGCCCCTCGGCGTTCCCCCGCCCGGCCGGAGCGGCGGGAGCCTGCGGGTAGGGTCGTGGGGTGCGTGCCTCCACCCGACCCTCCCCCGCCCTGCGGGCCGAGCCCGTCCCCCCTGCCCCTCCGCGGCGCCCGGCGGACCGGTTCCGCCCGCTGTTCCTCGGCGTGACCGCGCTGGTCTACGCCGTGGTGATCGTCGGGGTGCTGGCCGACACCGCGCTGGTGCGGCTCGACTGGTCGCTCGAACTGCTGAAGCCGTACAAGCGCTGGCCGGAGGTGCGGCCGCTGCTCGACGTGTGGATCGTCGCGGGGCAGCGCGGGCCGTCGGCGGTCGTGGCCTGCCTGTGGCTGGGCTGGCGCTCGTACCGGACGCGCACCGTGCGGCCGCTGGTGGTGATGGGTGCCGCGCTGCTGCTGCTCAACATCACGGTCGGCGGCGTCAAGATCCTCACCGGGCGGCTGGGCCCGCACTACGCGCACTACATCGACTCCCCGGAGCTCTTCGCGGGCGGCACGATCTTCCCGTCCGGGCACACCGCGAACGCCGTGGTGACCTGGGGCGTGCTGGCGTACCTCGCGGTGCGGTGGCGGCGCACCGGGGCGGCGCTGGCCGCGCTGACCGCGGCCTCGATCGGCCTGACCACCGTCTACCTGGGCACCCACTGGATCTCCGACGTGGTCGCCGGGTGGGCCGCCGGCCTGCTGGTGCTGCTCGCCCTGCCCTGGACGGAGCCGCTGGTGGACGCCGTGGACCGGTGGGTCACCGCGCTCTACCACGGGCCCGCACGGTCGCGCGGCAGGGTCTCCGCGCCGTAGCCGCCGTACGTCCCGCAGGTGCCGGCGGCGCCACCCGGGCCGGTCGGCGTCCCGGGCCGGCCCTAGGCTGGAGAGCGGGAACGCGAGGCGGGGGCCGGAGGTGAGTGGTGTGCGGACGGTGAGGACACCCCGGTACTGGCGCAGCGGCACCGAGCCGGCCACCGCACGCAGCGACCTGAAGCTGAGGTTCCTGCTGTCGGTGCTGTTCCTGCCGGTGTTCGCGCTGATGACGGCGGGCTTCGCGGTCTGGGCCGCCCGGAGCGGCGGCACGGACGTGCCGAGCAGCGGCACGCTGGTGGTCTTCGCGGTGTGCTGCGGCGTGCTGACGCTGCTGGCCGCGGCCGATCTGTGGGTGGTGGTCCGCCGCCGCCGGACGGAGCTCTGAGCGGGGCCGCCGGCGGAGCGGTGCGCGGGGGCTCCGCCGGCGGAGCGGTGCGCGGGGGCTCCGCCGGCGGCCCGGCCGGTCAGCCCTCGCGCCGCCCGTCGACCTGGCGCGGCACGCCGAGCGGGTTGGCGTCGTGGAGTTCGGGCGGCAGCAGCGCCTCGGGGGCGTTCTGGTAGCTGACCGGGCGCAGCCAGCGTTCGACGGCGGTGGCGCCGACCGAGGTCGAGGTGGAGGTGGTCGCCGGGTAGGGGCCGCCGTGCTGCATGGCGGGGGCGACGGTGACGCCGGTGGGCCAGCCGTCGACGACGAGCCGGCCGGCCAGCGGCACGAGGCGCTGGAGGAGGGCGGCGGTCTCCGGGCCGCGTTCGTCGGCGGCGAGCTGGACGGTGGCGGTGAGGTTGCCGTCGAGCCGGGCGAGGACGTCCTCCAGCTCGGCGGCGTCGCGGTAGCGGACGAGGACGGTGACGGGTCCGAAGCACTCCTCCAGCAGCAGGTCGGTGAGCCGGTCGGCGGGGACGGCGAGGATGCCGGGCCGGACGGCGAGCGGCGCCTGCTCGGTGGGCTCCGCACCGGCGGCGAGCAGCACCTCGACGCCGGGCCGGGCGGCGCGCTCGCGGACGCCGTCGAGGAAGGCGGTGCGCATGCGGGGGTCGAGCAGGGCGGCGGCGGGGGCCTGGGCGGCCGTGTCGACGAGGGCCTTCTCGACGGCGCCGTCGCCCGCCGGGACGAGGACCAGTCCGGGCTTCACGCAGAACTGGCCGTTGCCGAGGGTGAAGGACGCGGCGAGGCCGGTGCCGATCTCCTCGGCGCGGGTGGCGGCGGCGCGTTCGGTGACCACGACGGGGTTGAGGCTGCCGAGCTCGCCGTGGAACGGGATCGGACGGGGCCGGGCCGCGGCGATGTCGTACAGTGCGCGGCCGCCGCGGACGGAGCCGGTGAAACCGGCGGCGGCGGTGAGCGGGTGCCGGACGAGGGCGGGGCCGGCGTCGAAGCCGTGCACGACGGCGAGGACGTCGGCGGGCAGGCCGACGGAGACGGCGGCCTCGCGGACCAGCCGGGCGGTGAGCTCGCTGGTGGCGGGGTGGTCGGGGTGGGCCTTGACGACGACGGGGCAGCCCGCGGCGAGCGCGCTGGCGGTGTCGCCGCCGGGCACGGAGAAGGCCAGCGGGAAGTTGCTGGCCGCGAAGACGGCGACGACGCCGAGCGGGAGCTTCATCCGGCGCAGGTCGGGGCGGCCGAGGGCGGGGTCGGCGTGGTCGATGATGACGCCGAGGTGGGCGCCGTCGGCGGTCTGGTCGGCGAAGGCGCGGAGCTGGTAGGTGGTGCGGGCGAGTTCGCCGGTGAGCCGGGCGGGGCCGAGGGCGGTCTCGGCGTCGGCGGTGGCGGTGATCTCGTCGGCGGCGGCGTCGAGCCGGTCGGCGGCGGCGCGCAGGAGGGCGATCCGGCGGGCGCGGTCGGCGAGGGCGGGGGCTGCCGCGGCGGCGGCCCGTACGGCGGCGTCGACCTCGGCGGGGCCGGCCTCGGTGGCGACCCGACCGAGGCCCTCACCGGTCCGGGGGTCGACGGAGAGGACGGGCGAGGGCTGGACGTCGTCGGTGTGCACGCGGGCCTCCTCAGTACGGTGCGGGGTCCGGTAGCGTCCGCTCCGCGGGGGTGCGACGCGGGTTCTGTCCCCACATCACGCATCTGTTCAGTATGCTGAACGTCATACGACTATTTGAACTCGCGGGACGATACGCCGCGTGACGGAAGGGGTCAAGGCCATGCCCTCGCCGAACGACGCCGCCAACGGCGGCGGTGCCCAGGTCAAGTCCGCGGTCCGCACCGTGGAGTTGCTGGAGTACTTCGCCGGGAACACCGGCATGCACAGCCTCGCGGAGGTGCAGGAGCAGACCGGCTATCCCAAATCCAGCCTGTACATGCTGCTGCGCACCCTCGTCGAGCTGGGCTGGGTGGAGACCGACGCCACCGGCACCCGCTACGGCATCGGCGTGCGCGCCCTGCTCGTGGGCAGCTCCTACATCGACGGCGACGAGGCGGTCGCCGCGGCCCGGCCCACGCTGGACCGCATCGCCGACGACACCGGCGAGACCATCCACCTCGCCCGGCTGGACGGCACCAGCGTGGTGTACCTGGCGACCCGCCAGTCGCAGCACAGCCTGCGGCCCTTCACCCGGATCGGCCGGAGGCTGCCGGCGTACTGCACCTCGCACGGCAAGGCCCTGCTGGCCACGCACACCGACGAGCAGATCCGCCGGCTGCTGCCGGAGAAGCTGGAGCCGCTGACCGAGCACTCGCACACCGACCGCGAGCAGCTGATCGAGGAGCTGCACCGGATCCGCGAGCTGGGCTACGCGGTCGACCGCGAGGAGAACACGCTGGGCGTCCGGTGCTTCGGCGTGGCGATCCCGTACCGCCACCCCGCCCGCGACGCGATCAGCGTCTCGGTGCCGGTGGCCCGGCTGACGCCCGGGCGGGAGCAGATGATCCGCGACGCCCTGATGGACGCACGGGACCGCCTCACGCTGGCCACCCGGCACATCTGAGCCCCGCCCGGCCCCGGCCGTCACCCCGCCGGGCCGCCTGCGCGCCCCGCACCTCCCGGTGCGGGGCGCGTTCGCGTGCGCCCGCAGGGGGCATTGACAGCACACGGGCAGCCTCCTAGTGTCCCGGCCATGGATGCGACCACCGTTCATGTATTTGAACGCTTACGGGGTGCGTCGCCCTCTCCGGGCCCCGACACGCCCCCACAGCGCCGGGGCCCCCGGCCACCGGAGCCCGCCATGCCCACCCGCCGCACCGTCCTGCTCGCCTCCGCCGGATCCCTGATCGGCGCCGGCGCCACCACGTCCCCCGCCGCCGCCTCCCCCGCCGCCGCCCGGCCGGCCCGCACCCCCTGGGGCTGCTACGGCTCGCCCGCCGACCGCCTCGACTCCCGCACCCTCTACGTGGACCCGGCCGGCACCGGCGACTTCGCCACCGTGCAGGCCGCGGTCTCCGCGACCCCCACCGGCACCACCGCAGCGACCGGGTGGACGCTCGTGCTCGCCCCCGGCACCTACCGCGAGACGGTCACGGTGCCGTCCTCCCGCCCCTTCCTCACCCTGCTCGGCGGCAGCCGCCGCGCCCGGGACACGGTCGTCGTGTACGACAACGCGGCCGGCACGGCCAAGCCCGGCGGCGGCACGTACGGCACCACCGGCAGCGCCAGCGTCACCCTGCAGGCCGAGGGGTTCACCGCCCGCGACGTCACCTTCGCCAACGACTGGCTGCGCGCCGACCACCCCGGGGTCACCGGCACGCAGGCGGTCGCGGTCAAGGTCACCGGCGACCGCTCGGCCTTCCACCACTGCCGTTTCCTCGGCCACCAGGACACGCTGTACGCGGACACCCCCTCGCTCGCCACCACCGCCCGGCAGTACTTCGAGCACTGCTACGTCGAGGGCGACGTCGACTTCGTCTTCGGCCGCGCGACCGCGGTGTTCGAGCACTGCGTGCTGCGCACCCTGGACCGCCCCGACGCCGCCTTCACCCCGCAGGGGTTCGTCTTCGCGCCCAGCACCGCCCGGGCCACCGCGCACGGCTTCCTCGCCGTCCGCTGCACCGTCGGGAGCACCGCACCCGACGGCGCGTACTGCCTCGCCCGCCCGTGGGTGCCGAGCAGCGACCCGACCGCCTGGCCGATGCTGACCGTCCGCCAGTCGTACCTCGGCGCGGGGATCGACGCCGTCGCGCCGTACGCCGACATGGCCGCCGCCCACCCGTGGCAGCAGCAGCGCTTCGCCGAGTACGCCGACGAGGGCCCCGGTGCCGTGATCACCGTGCCCGCCAACCGCCCCCAGCTGACCCGCACCCAGGCCGCCCTGCACACCCGGGAGAGCTACCTCCTCGGTGCGGACGTCTGGCAGCCCTGGCGCTAGGAGAGACCGACCATGACCGACCTGACCCGCCGCACCCTCGCCCGGGCCGCCGCGGCCGCCCCGCTGCTGGCCGCCGCCGCGGTCGCCGCCGGGGCCGGTCCGGCCGCCGCCGCACCGCGGCGCCGCACCACCGTGTTCGTCGCCGGCGACTCCACCGCCTCCGTCTACCCGGAGGACGTGGCGCCGCGGGCCGGCTGGGGGCAGGCGCTGCCGGTGTTCGCCACGCCGCGCCTGGCCGTCGACGACCGGGCGCTCTCCGGGGCGAGTTCGAAGTCCTTCGCCGACCTGGGCCTGCTCGACGGAATCCTCGCCGACCTGCGGCCCGGCGACAGGCTCCTGATCTCCTTCGGCCACAACGACGAGAAGACCTCCGACCCGGCCCGCGGCACCGACCCGGCCACCACGTACCCGCAGTACCTGCGGCGCTACCTGGACGGCGCCCGGCGGCGCGGCGCCCTCCCGGTGCTGGTGACCTCCGTGGAGCGGCGCCGCTTCGACGCGGACGGCAACGCCCTCGCCTCGCACGGCGCCTACCCGCAGGCCGTGCGCGACCTGGCCGCGGCGGAGGGGGTGCCGCTGGTCGACCTCCAGGCGCTCAGCCTGGCGCTCTGGCAGCGGCTCGGCCCGGAGGCCACGAAGGAGTACTTCCTGTGGGAGCCCGCCGGCTCCGCCCACTACCCGGACGGGGTGGCGGACAACACGCACTTCCAGGCGCACGGCGCGATCGAGGTGGCGCGGCTGGTCGCGGGCGAGCTGCACCGGCGGCACCTGGTGCCGCCGGGCTCGCTGTGCGGGCTGCACGCCCCGGTGGCGGACGACCGGCTGGTGTGGCCGGCGGCGATCTGAGCCCCGGCGGCCTGTGCCGCCGCACCGGCCGCCGCCCGGCCCTCGCCGCCCGGCGAGGGCCGGGTCGACCGCCCGCGACGCGCGGCGCCGGTCGGTCCACGACTTCCCCGGGGACCACGCCGGGCTCGTGGAGCTGACCGAGCAGCGGTTCACCTCGGCCGGGCATCCGCAGGGGTTCGGCCCGGAGGCGTCGGAACGCGTCCGGGCCGCCGTCGTGGCCTCGCTCCGCCCGGCCCGGTGAGCGCCGCCGCGCAGGCTCAGGCCAGCAGCGCCCGGATCGCCGCGAGGTCGGCGTCGGAGGCCAGCCCCGCGTGGTAGAGCCGCAGTTCGTCGGCCCCCGGCACGAGCGCCGGGGTGCCGCCGCCCATCCCGGCGACGACCGGCAGGTTGGCCGCCAGCACGCTGCCCGGCCGCCGGTGCGGCGCGGCGAGCGGCAGGGTGCGGGCGGGTTCGGGCAGCACGAGCCCGTCCGCGAGCGCGAGCAGCCGGGCGGCGTCCACACCCGGGTTGGCGCCGCTGCGGTGCACCAGCGGGTCGCCGTGCAGCAGGATGCGGAAGCCGGGCGGTGCGGCGGCCCGGACGGCGCCGACCGCCGCCTGCTGGAACGCGAGTGCGGCGGCCGTGCGGTGGGCCAGCGCGGCGGCGGCGGGCCCGGCGCCGAGCAGCGCCTCGATGCGGCCCCACTCGTCCGCGGCCTCCGGTTCGGCCTCGCCGCGCCAGAGCGGTTCGAGGGCCGTCCGCACGGCCTTCCGCAGTCCGGCGGCGTGCTCGCCGTAGCCGCGGGTGCAGGCGTCGCAGAAGCAGAGCGACATGAGGAACTGGCCGGCCTGGCCGAGCGGCACCCCGGCGATCTTGTCGTGGGCGTGCAGGTGCGCCAGCCCGTACCAGCCGCAGGACTCCAGTTCGGTGCCGGCCGCGCCGGGGCGCACCGCCGCCTCGGCCGCCAGGTCGGCGGCGTACTCGACGACCTCGGGCCGGGCGATGCAGGGCGCCCAGGGGTAGTGCTCGCCGTAGGCGTTCTGCACGGTGACGCCCGGATGCTCCTCACCCAGACGGGAGTTGTGCGCGAGGATCACCCAGGTGTGCACCTCGATCCCGGCGCCGCGCAGGGCGTCGGCGGCGTCGCCGAACGGGTCGGCGGCGTCCAGCCAGCCCTGTGCGTACGGGCGCAGCGCGCGGCCGCGCCAGCGCTGCGGGGAGGCGGGGTAGTAGACGGCGGCGTGGCGGGCCGTGACGATCCGCCGCTCGGGGTGACGGGGAGTCAGGGCCCGGGTGGAGTGGTAGGCGGAGGCGAGGGTGACCCGGTCGAGGCCGAGCCCGGCGAGGCGCGCGGCGGCGTGCGGGTCGCCGAGCACGTCCCAGGGGTAGAGGAAGGCGGAGGTGCGCACGGCGGCTCCGGGGTGAGGGGCGCCCGGTCCTCCGGACCGGGCGCCGGGGTCGGCGGGCGGGTCAGATCAGGGTGCGGCCGTGCTTGACGAGGGCGGCGAGCTGCTCGACGTGCTCGGGGGCGGGCTCGGTGAGCGGCGGGCGGACGGGTCCGACGTCCAGGCCGTCGAGGCGCACGCCGGCCTTGACCAGGGAGACGGCGTAGCCGGAGCCCTGGGCGCGGAGTTCGACGAGCGGGCGGAAGAAGCCGTCGAGCAGGCGGTTGACCGTGTCGTCGTCGCCGCTGTTGAGCGCGCGGTGGAAGGCGAGCGCGATGTCGGGGGCGAAGCAGAAGACGGCGGAGGAGTAGAGGGTGACGCCGATGCCGCGGTAGGCGAGGCCGGTGAGCTCCGCGGTCGGCAGGCCGTTGAAGTAGCGGAACGGCAGGCCGGGGCGGGCGGTGCGGACGGCGCTGACGATGCGCTGCATGCGGTCGAGGTCGCCGATGCCGTCCTTGAGGCCGACGATGTTGTCGATCGCGGCGAGCTGCACGACGGTCTCGGGGTCGATCACGGCGTTGTCGCGCGCGTAGACGATGATCTCCAGCCGGGTGGCGGCGGCGATGGCGCCGTAGTGGCGCAGCAGCCCTTCCTGGGAGGGCTTGACCAGGTACGGGGGCAGGGCCAGCACGCCGTCGGCGCCGGCGCGTTCGGCGCGGCGCAGGAAGTCGAGGGCGAGGGCGGTGCCGTGGCCGACTCCGGCCACGACGGGGACGGCCCCGGCGGTTTCCTCGACCGCGGCGGCGATGACAGCCTCGTACTCGTCGAGGCCGAGCGCGTGGTACTCGCCGGTGCCGCAGGCGGCGAAGACGGCGGCGGCGCCGTCGTCGAGGCGGGCGCGGACATGGGTGCGGAAGGCGTCGAGGTCGACGGTGCCGTCCGGCGCGTAGGGGGTGACGGGGAAGAAGAGGAGGCCGTCGAGGCGGTCGACGAGCGGGGTGCGGTCAGCAGGCATGGGGGTCGCTCTCCAGAGAGGGGCGGCAGAGGGGGCGGGGTGCGCGGGCGGTACGGCACCTCTCGACAGCGTTATACATCATCATGACCTGAGTCCACATCCATGAACGCTGAGATCGATGCAAGCGGCCTCTACTCTGCCATCGCACGGTCCCGCAGGAGGGGTTGACGCCAAGAGATGGCAAACCTAGGGTGTCCACACCTGTGAACGACGTCCACGAGCATGGAGCTCATGTTCCACCGCCGAGGCCTGGCGCCCGTTCCACCCCACCCATCTGCCCCTGACTTTGCCCCCGGCAGAGAGGAGGCGAGCTCAAGCGTGGCTCTCGCCGGCACTCCCCCCCACCGCGGCGCCCGACTGCGCCGGGCCCTCACTCCGTACACGCTCATCGCCCCGACGGTCCTGCTGCTGGCGGTCTTCCTGGTCGTCCCCGTCGGCAGCGTCGTCTACTACGCCCTGCAGCACCACGTCGTCAACGAGCCCTACGACGACGCCTTCGTCGGCCTGGACAACTTCCGCCGGATGTTCGCCGACACGCAGTTCTGGCAGAGCCTGGCCTTCTCCGCCAAGTGGGTGTTCGCCGAGGTCGTCCTGCAGCTGCTGCTCGGCCTGGGCCTCGCCCTCATCGTCAACGAGACGTTCATCGGCCGGGCCGTGGCCCGCGCGATGGTCTTCTCCCCCTGGGCGGTCTCCGGCGTGCTGACCACGAGCATCTGGATGCTGCTCTACAACCCGGCCACCGGTGTCTTCCACTACCTCGGGGAGGCCGGCATCGGCGACAGCGCCACGTCCGTCCTCGGCAACCCGGGCACCGTCTTCTCGGCCGCCGTGGTCGCCGAACTCTGGCGCGGCGTCCCCTTCTTCGCCATCCTCATCCTCGCCGACCTGCAGTCCGTGCCGAAGGAGCTCTACGAGGCGGCGTCCATGGACGGCGCCGGCCGGATCCGCAGCTTCTTCCACGTCACCCTGCCGCACCTGCGGGACGCCATCGTGCTGGCCACCCTGCTGCGCTCGGTGTGGGAGTTCAACAACGTCGACCTGCTCTACACCCTCACCAACGGCGGCCCGGCCGGCGCGACCACCAGCCTCCCGCTGTACGTCGCCCAACTCGCCCGCAAGTCATACGACTTCGGATACGGCTCGGCCCTCACCACGGCGGCCTTCGTGATCCTGCTCTTCTGCTCGGTCCTCTACCTGCGGCTCAGCAAATTCGGCGGCGGGAAGTGACGGCGTCCGCGATGACCACCCCCGACCTGGAGCCCGCCCCCGTGACCACCGCAGCCCTGCCGGCCGGCGCCCGCACCGCCGCCGCACCCGTCCGACGCCCCGGCGACCTCGGCGGCCGGATCGCCCGGATCTTCCTGCCGCTCGGCCTCTACCTGCTCTTCACCGTCGTGCCGTTCTACTGGATGCTGCTCTTCGCGCTCCGCCCGGCCGGCTCCACCTCGCTCCTGCCCTGGCCCGTGACCACCGCGCACTTCGAGACGGTGTGGAACGGCATGGGCTTCAGCACGTACTTCCGCAACAGCGTGTGGATCGCCCTGCTCACCCTGGTGTTCGTCACGTTCTTCGCGCTGATGGGCGGGTACGCGCTGGCCCGGTTCGAGTTCCGCGGCCGCAAGGTGTTCATGCTCGCGCTGCTGTGCACGCAGTTCGTGCCGGGCGCGATGATGCTGATCCCGCTGTTCAACATCTTCCAGACCTTCGACCTGATCAACTCCCGCTGGAGCCTGATCATCGCCGAGACCACCTTCCAGCTGCCGCTCGCCATGATCCTCATGAGCGGCTTCGTGAAGAACGTCCCGGTCGAGCTGGAGGAGTCGGCGATGGTCGACGGCTGCGGCCGGATCCGCGCCTTCCTCGCCGTCGTGCTGCCGCTCCTGCGGCCGGGCATCGTCGCCGTCGGCTCGTTCGCCTTCATCGGCAGCTGGAACAACTTCCTGTTCGCGCTGATGTTCCTCAACGACCCCGAGCTGCAGACCGTCCCGGTCGGCCTGCAGACCACCATCGGCGAGAACACCGTCGACTTCGGCGCGCTCGCCGCGGGCGGCGTGGTCGCGGCCGTCCCGGTGGTGCTGGTCTTCGCCGTCGTCCAGAAGTACCTCGTCCAGGGCATGAGCGCCGGCGCCGTCAAGGGCTGAACCCGCCGCCAGGACCACTCCCCGAACACCCCCGTCTCCCGACAGGAATCCGCCATGAGCCGCACCCTGCGCACCACCGCCGCCGCCCTCGCCGCCCTCGGCCTGCTGACCGCGTGTTCCTCGTCCGGCTCCTCCTCGGAGGCCGCCGGCGGCAAGGTCACCATCACCTACTGGGACAACAACGCCGGCCCGGCCAGAACGCCGCTGATGCAGCACCTCATCGACCAGTTCGAGAAGGCCCACCCGACCATCACCGTCAAGTACGTGGGCGTCACCAGCTCGGAGATCTCCGAGAAGTACAACACCGCGGTCGCCTCGAACTCCACGCCGGACATCGGCGGCGTCACCACCGCCCTGCTCGCCTCCCTCACCGCGCAGAAGGCCCTCGCCCCGCTCGACGACCTGTACGCGAAGAGCACCCTCAACGGCAAGCTGTCGGAGAACTTCCTGACGATCTCCAGGAGCGCCGCGGGCGGCAAGGGCCTGTTCCAGCTGCCGTCCTCCGGCAACCAGGACGTCATCTGGTACCGCGCCGACAAGTTCAAGGCCGCCGGCATCGCGGCCCCGAAGACCTGGGACGAGCTGTTCGCCGCCGCCGGCAAGCTCACCGACCGGTCGAAGAACCAGTACGGCTTCACCATCCGCGGCGGCGCCGGCTCCGGCTTCCAGGTGCTCTCCGAGGCGTACGCCTACTCCGGCGTCGACGCGATGTTCGACGCGAGCGGCAGGTCCACCGTCGACGACCCGAAGAACGTCGCCCTGATCGAGAAGATCGCCGCGCAGTACAAGGCCACCACCCCGGAGGCCGACGTCTCCAACGCCTACCCGCAGATGCTCGCGCAGTTCCAGGCCAACCAGGTGATGATGGTCCACCACAACCTCGGCTCCACCAAGGACGTGAAGACCGCGCTCGGCGACAAGGTCGCCGGCATGCTGCTGCCCGCGGGCCCGGCCGGCACCTCGATCCTCGCCAACCCGGTCGACGGCTTCGGCCTCTTCAAGAACAGCAAGCACCAGGCGGAGGCCTGGACGTTCATGGAGTTCCTCGACTCCCACGAATCCAACAGCTACTGGAACGAGAACGTCGGCCAGATCCCCGCCAACACCGAGGCGTACGCCGACGAGTGGTACACCAAGTCGGGCATCACCAAGCAGGCCGGCGACGCGCTCAACTCCACCAGCATCAAGATCGTCCAGCCGCCCGTCTACCTGCCGCAGTACTCGAAGATCACCAAGACCGACGCCGAGCCCAACTTCCAGAAGGTGCTGCTCGGCAAGATGTCCGCGGCCGACTTCGCGAAGTCGATCGCCGACGCGTTCACCAAGGCCCAGGAGACCTACAAGGCGAAGAACGGCTGACCATGACCGCGACCATCGAACGCATCGAGCTGTCGGTCTTCACGACCACCGCCCGCACCACCGTCGACGCGCACGGCCACCGCCACCCCGCCCCCGCCCACGAGGTCCGCGAGGCCCTCCTCACCGTCACCGACACCGACGGGGCCTGCGGCCGGGTCCTGGCGCAGCCCGACCACCTGCGGCCCGCCGTCCTCGACAAGCACGTCCGCCCCGCCCTGCTCGGGCAGGACCCGCTGGAGCGCGAACGCCTCTGGACGTCCCTCGCCCGCAAGCAGCGCGGTGCGCACGGAGGCCTCACCGACCGGGCGATCGGCTTCGTCGACCTCGCCCTGTGGGACCTCGCCGGGCACCGCCTCGGCCTGCCCGTCTGGAAGCTGCTCGGCGGCGCCCGCAGCGAGGCACCCGCCTACGCCTCCACCATGTGCGGCGACGAGATCCCCGGCGGCCTCGCCACCCCCGCCGACTACGCGGCCTTCGCCGTGCAGCTCGTCGAACGCGGCTACCGCGCCATCAAGCTGCACACCTGGATGCCGCCGGTCGCCGGCGCCCCGTCCGTCGCCCTCGACATCGCGGCCTGCACCGCCGTCCGCGACGCCGTCGGCCCCGACGTCGAGCTGATGCTCGACGCCAACCACTGGTACTCCCGCACCGAGGCCCTCAAGCTCGGCCGCGCCCTGCAGGAGCTCGGCTACCACTGGTTCGAGGAGCCGATGGAGGAGGCGTCGATCGCCTCGTACCGCTGGCTCGCCGACCAGCTCGACATCGCCGTCATCGGCCCCGAGACCGCCTGGGGCAAGAACTTCACCCGCGCCGAGTGGGTCACCTCCGGCGCGTGCGACATCCTGCGCACCGGCACCACCGACGTCGGCGGCATCACCCCGGCCGTCCGTACCCTGCACCTCGCCGAGGCCTTCAACATGGAGTGCGAGGTGCACGGCAACGGCTCCGGCAACCTCTCCCTCCTCGGCGCCACGACGAACGGCCGCTGGTACGAACGCGGGCTGCTCCATCCGCACACCGACTTCGACGCCGTTCCGCCCCACCTGCACTCGATCGTCGACGCGATGGACGAGCATGGCATCGTCCGGTTCCCCGACCGGCCGGGCCTCGGCGACGACTTCGACCTGGACCACATCAAGCGCCACACGATCACCACGGAATGACGATGCCCCAGACCATCCTGCTCACCGGAGCCGCCGGCGGTGTCGGCAGCATGCTGCGCCACCTCCTGCCCGCCTTCGGGTACGAACTGCGCCCGGCCGACATCGCCCCGCTGCCGGGCGAGGACGACGCGCGCACCTTCGACCTGCGCGACGCCGACGCCGTCCGCGAGGCCGTCCGCGGCGTGGACGCGATCGTCCACCTCGGCGGCATCTCGCTGGAGGACACCTTCGCGAACATCCTCGGCGCCAACATCGAGGGCAGCTACCACCTCTACGAGGCCGCCCGGCTGGAAGGCGTGCGGCGGGTCGTCTTCGCAAGCTCCAACCACGCCGTCGGCTTCACCCCGCTGGAGGGCGCGGGCCCCGGCGGCAAGGGGCTGATCGGTACGGCCATACCGCCCCGGCCCGACACCTACTACGGCCTGTCCAAGGTCTTCGGCGAGAGCCTGGCCCAGCTCTACGCCGACAAGTACGGCGTCACCACGGTGTCGATCCGGATCGGCTCGTGCTTCCCCAAGCCCCGCTCGACCCGGATGCTCTCCACCTGGCTGAGCCCCGCCGACTGCGCACGGCTGGTGCACGCGGCGCTCACCGCGCCGGTCGACGGCCACACCGTCGTCAACGGCATCAGCGCCAACACCCGCGCCTGGTGGGACCTCGCCCCGGCCCGCGCGCTCGGCTACGAGCCGCAGGACGACGCCGAGGAGTACGCCGCCGAGGTGATCGCGGAGCACGGCGAGCTGGCACCGGACGGTGTCGACGCCCGGCTGCTGGGCGGCGGCTTCACCACGGTCGAACCGCCGCGCTGAGCACCGCCGGTGCGGGGGGCCTCCCCCCGCACCGGCGTCACCGGCGTCACCGGTTCGAGACGGCCTGCTTGACCAGGGTGCGGCCGAAGTCCCACATGAGTCCGCTGCCGCGGTGGGCGTCGTCCATCACCTCGGTGAAGGCGTCGACGAACCGGTCGACCTCCTTCTCGGTGATGATCAGCGGCGGGATCAGCTTGATGACCTCCAGGTGGTCGCCGGAGACCTGGGTGAGGATGCGGTGCTTCTGCAGCAGCGGCACCACCACCATCTGGGCGAAGAGCCCCTTGCGCGCGGCCTGCAGCGCCGTCCAGCCGGTGCGCAGCTTCAGCGACCTGGGCCGGCCGAACTCGATGCCGATCATCAGCCCGCGCCCGCGGACGTCGGCCAGCAGCTCGTACCTGTCGGTCAGCGCCGCCAGGCGGGTCCGGAGGAGGTCGCCGATCCGGCGGGCGTTCTCGACGACCTGCTCGTCCTGCACGACCTGGAGGGTGGCGAGGCCGGCGGCCATCGCCTGGGCGTTGGAGCCGAAGCTCGCCGAGTGCACGAGCACCCGGTCCATCGAGGAGTACACCTTCTCGAAGATCCAGCTCTTGCCGAGGGTCGCACCGACCGGCACGTAGCCGCCGGAGAGCGCCTTGGCCGCGCAGACGAGGTCGGGGCGCACCCCCTCCTCGTGCTGGTAGGCGAAGAACGTGCCGGTGCGGCCGATGCCGGTCTGCACCTCGTCGCAGATCAGCAGCGCCTTGTGGGCGTGCAGCAGCTCCTGTGCGGCGAGCAGCCAGCCGGGCGGGGCCTCGTGCACGCCCTTGCCCTGGATCGGCTCGACGATCAGGGCGGCCACGTCGCCCTTCTTCAGCTCCCGCTCCAGTGCGGCGAGGTCGCCGAGCGGAACGGCGGTGTCGGGGAGCAGCGGGTCGAAGCCCTTGCGGAAGCCGTTCTCGCCGTTGACGGAGAGCGCGCCGGTGGTGAGGCCGTGGAAGGCGTGGTCGCAGTAGAGGACGCGGCGCCGGCCGGTGGCGTACCGGGCGAACTTGAGTGCCGTCTCGACCGCTTCGGTGCCGCTGTTGCCGAAGAACACCCGGTCGAGGCCGGGCGCGCGGGCGAGGAGCTGCTCGGCGAGCAGGCCGGGCAGCGGCGGGCAGTCGAAGCGGGTGAGGTCGGGCAGGTCGAGGTCCATGACCTGCCGGAGGGCGTCGCGGACGACGGGATGGTGCCGGCCGAGGGCGAAGATGCCGAAGCCGGCGAGCATGTCGAGGTACTCGTTGCCGTCGGCGTCGTAGAAGTACGGGCCCTGGGCCCGCTCGTAGGTGCGGTCGAAGCCGATGGTGTGCAGCATCCGGGGCAGCTGCGGGTTGAGGTGACGGGCGTGCAGCTCGTACCGCTCCGCGCCGCGGTCGGCGAGCAGGGCGGCGAGGTCGAGTCCCCGGGCGGGGCGGTCAGCCGGCATTGTGCGGGTTCGCTCCTCTGATCGGCAGCAGCTGCTTGGCGAAGACGGCGGTCTGGGCGGCGACGCCGGTGCCGGTGAGTCCGATCTCCTCCAGGATCTCACCGCGGCCGGCGTGGGCGAGGAACTCCTGCGGGATGCCGAGGTCGCGCAGCGGGGTGTCGACGTCGGCGTCGCGCATGGCCTGGGCGATCGCGGAGCCGACGCCGCCGGTGCGGCCGTTGTCCTCGACGGTGACGACGAGCCGGTGGGCGGCGGCCAGGGTGACGAGGGCGGGGTCGACGGGCTTGACCCAGCGCGGGTCGACGACGGTGGCGCTGAACCCCTCGGCGAGGAGCAGGGCGGCGGCGTCGAGGCAGGCGGGGGCCATCGCGCCGACGGCGACGAGCAGGATGTCGGGGGTGGGGCCGGTGCGCTGCAGCACGTCGACGCCGCCGACGCGTTCGAGTGCGGGGACGCCCGGTCCGAGCTCGCCCTTGGGGAAGCGCAGGACGGTGGGGGCGTCGTCGACCTCGACGGCCTCGCGGAGCTGGGTGCGGAGCTGTTCGGCGTCGCGCGGGGCGGCGAGCCGCAGGCCGGGCACGAGCTGGAGGATCGACATGTCCCACATGCCGTTGTGGGAGGCGCCGTCGTTGCCGGTGACGCCGGCCCGGTCGAGGACGAGGGTGACGCCGAGGCGGTGCAGGGCGACGTCCATGAGCACCTGGTCGAAGGCGCGGTTGAGGAAGGTCGCGTAGACGGCGACGACCGGGTGGAGGCCGCCGGTGGCGAGGCCGGCCGCGCTGGCGACGGCGTGCTGCTCGGCGATGCCGACGTCGAAGGTGCGCTCGGGGAAGGCCTGGGCGAACGGTCCGAGGCCGACGGGCTGCAGCATGGCGGCGGTGACGGCGACGACGTCGGGGCGGTCGGTGCCGAGCTCGACCATCTCGGCGCCGAAGGCCGAGGTCCAGGACTGTCCGGCGGCGGGCCGGACGGGCAGGCAGGTGTACGGGTCCATGGCGCCGACGGCGTGGAAGCGGTCGGCCTCGTCCTGCTCGGCGGGCCGGTAGCCGTGGCCCTTGCGGGTGATGCAGTGGACGATGACGGGCCTGCCGAAGTGCCGGGCGCGGCGCAGGGCCTGTTCGACCGCGGCGATGTCGTGCCCGTCGACGGGTCCGACGTACTTGAGGCCGAGGTCCTCGAACATGCCCTGCGGGGCGAAGGCGTCCTTGAAGCCCTTCTTGGCGCCGTGCAGGGCGCCGAAGATGGGCTGTCCGACGATCGGGGTGCGCTGCAGGGCCTCCTTGCCCCAGGCGAGGAAGCGCTCGTAGCCGCGGGTGGTGCGCAGGGTGGCGAGGTGGTGGGCGAGGCCGCCGATGGTCGGCGAGTAGGAGCGCTCGTTGTCGTTGACGACGATGACGAGGGGGCGGTCGTCGGCCTCGGCGATGTTGTTGAGCGCCTCCCAGGCCATGCCGCCGGTGAGGGCGCCGTCGCCGACGACGGCGACGGTGTGCCGGCCGGTCGCGCCGAGCAGCTGGTTGGCCTTGGCGATGCCGTCGGCGTAGCCGAGCGCGGTGGAGGCGTGGGAGTTCTCGATGAGGTCGTGGTCGGACTCCGCGCGGGAGGGGTAGCCGGAGAGCCCGCCCTTGGCGCGCAGCCGGCTGAAGTCCTGGCGTCCGGTGAGCAGCTTGTGCACGTACGCCTGGTGGCCGGTGTCCCAGAGGATGCGGTCGCGCGGGGAGTCGAAGACGCGGTGCACCGCGATGGTGAGTTCGACGACGCCGAGGTTGGGACCGAGGTGTCCGCCCGTCCGGGTGACGGCGTCGATCAGGAAGTCCCGGATCTCGTCGGCGAGCAGCGGGAGGTCGCCGGCCGGCAGCCGTCTGAGGTCGGTGGGCCCGGTGATCGTGGACAGGAGTGACATGGCTTCACCTCGCGGCTCGGTGGAGAGCGATGACCGTCAGTGTCCAGCGTGCGCCCGGCGTGCGCGGGTGCGCACGCCGGGCGGGCGGTCCGCTACTGCCCGCGGCCCGCGCCGAGGGTCTCGCGGGCGGCGCGCAGCGACTCCTTGAGCGAGCCCATGGTGGCGAGGACGGCGGTCGGCTCGTAGCCGCAGTGCGCCATGCAGTTGTCGCAGCGGGCGTCCTTGCCGCGGCCGTACTTGTCCCACTCGGTCTTCTCGATGAGCTCCCGGTAGGTCGGCACGTAGCCGTCGGCCATGAGGTAGCAGGGCCGCTGCCAGCCGAAGAGGGAGTAGTTGGGGATGCCCCAGGCGGTGCACTCGAAGTCGACCTTGCCCTCCAGGAAGTCCAGGAAGAGCGGGCTGTGGTTGAGCCGCCAGCGCAGGCGGTTGCCGCCGGCGAACGACTTGCGGAAGAGCTCGCGGGTCTGCTCGACGCCGAGGAAGTGCTCCTGGTCGGGGGCCTTCTCGTAGGCGTACGCCGGGGAGATCATCATCTCGTCGACCTGCAGCTCGTCGTTGAGGTAGTCGAGCACCTCGATGACGGTCTGCGGGGTGTCGGTGTTGAAGAACGTCGAGTTCGTCGTGACCCGGAAGCCGCGCCGCTTGGCCTCCTTGATGGCCTCGACGGCCTCGTCGAAGGTGCCCTCCTTGGCCACCGACGCGTCGTGCCGCTCGCGCAGCCCGTCGATGTGCACGGTGAAGGTGAAGTACGGCGAGGGCGTGAACTTGTCGAGCTTCTTGCGCATCAGCAGGGCGTTGGTGCACAGGAAGACGTACTTGCGGCGGGCGACGAGCTGGCGGACGATCTCGTCGATCTGCGGGTGCATCAACGGCTCGCCGCCGGCGATCGACACCATGGGGGCACCCGATTCCAGCACCGCGCCGACCGCCTGGGCGACCGGCATTCTCTGCTTGAGCACCCCGGCCGGATGCTGGATCTTGCCGCACCCCTCGCAGGCCAGGTTGCACGCGAACAGCGGCTCCAGCTCGACGATCAGCGGGAACTTCTCACGGCGCTTGAGCTTCTGCTGCAACAGGTACGTGCTGACGCGAAGGGACTGGCGCAGCGGCATGGCCATGGCTAACTCGCCTCCTGAGGGAGCGTCGATGGCGTGGGGTGGGACTCGGACTGTGCGGGCTCGCCGGTTGCGGCGAGCCGGTGCCACTCGGTGAGCGCCGGTACGGCGGCGCGCAGGGCCCGCCAGGCCCGGAAGCCGGCGGGCAGCGTGCCGGGCCGGAGGAGTTCGCGCTCGGGGGTGTCCACGACGACCCGAAGGACGGCGGCGGGCAGCCCGGGCCGAAGCTCGGCGCGGGCGGCGAGGACGGCGGCGGCCTCCATGTCGACGGCGAACGCGCCGCGGGCGTGGAGGGCGCGCCGCTGCACACCGCGGACGACGTGGTCGGCGGTGTGGTGGAGGCCGATGTGGGTGGTCGCTCCGCAGGCCTGGAGGGCCTTGGCGAGCGGCGCCGCGGAGTCGAGCTCGTACCGGCCGCCCTCGGAGTCGCGGACGGCGTCCGCGACGATGACGTCCCCCGGATCGGTGCCGGGGGCGACGGACGCGCCGAAGCCGGCGACCACCAGGGCGCCGTAGCGGCCGGTGGCGAGCAGGGTGCGCACGCTGCGGCGGGCCCGGGTGCGGCCGATCCCGGTCCGGACGAGGACCGGTGAGCCGCCGACCGCGCCCGCCCAGTCGCCGCCGCGCAGGGCCCACGCCTCGGGGCCGAGCGCGCACACCACCAGCAGGGGTTCACCGGTCATCCTGGGCCTCCGCGCGGTCGGGGTCGTCGTATCGGTCGGGGGTGTCGTGCCGGTCGGGGTTGTCGTATCGGTCGGGGGTGTCGTGCCGGTCGGGGTCGTCGTATCGGTCGGGGGTGTCGTGCCGGTCGGGGTCGTCGTATCGGTCGGGGGTGTCGTGCCGGTCGGGGTTGTCGTATCGGTCGGGGGTGTCGGGGTCTCCGTGGTGGTCCTTCACCGGCCACCGCCCCCTGAGCCGAGCGATCTGCCGGTGACGTACCGGCCGAGGGCCGTGACGGGGAAGACCAGCCGGTAGAGGTGGTAGTTGATGGAGAAGTCCCAGGGGAAGCCGGTGCCGGTGAACTGCGGTTCGTCCCAGGTGCCGTCGGCCCGCTGGGTGCGGGTCAGCCAGCGGACGCCGCGTTCGACGGCCTCGCTGCCGGTGCGGCCGGCGCTGCCGGGCTCCCCGTCGGGCCCCTCCCCGGCGGCGAGGAGCGCCATCAGGGCCCAGGCGGTCTGGGAGGCGGTGGAGTCGCCGCGGCCCGCCCAGGTCGCCGGGTCCTCGTAGGAGCGCATGTCCTCGCCCCATCCGCCGTCCGGGTTCTGCCGGCTCTCCAGCCAGTGGACGGCGCGGCGCACGGCCGGGTGGCCGGGCCGGACGCCCGCGGCGACCAGCGCGGGGAGGACGGAGCCGGTGCCGTAGATGTAGTTGGTGCCCCAACGGCCGAACCAGGACCCGTCCGCCTCCTGCTGGGCGAGGAGCCAGGCCACCCCGCGCCGGGTGCGCGGGTCGCGGGCCTTGCCGACCTCGGCGAGCATCTCGACGACGTGCGCGGTGACGTCGGCCGACGGCGGGTCGATGACCTCGCCGAAGTCGCAGAACGGCAGCTTGTTGGGGAGCGGGCTGGTGTTGTCGACGTCGAAGGCGCCCCAGGCGCCCTCGCGGGACTGCATGCCGAGGTTCCACTCGACGCCCCGGTCCACCGCGGCGTCGATGCGTGCGGGCTCGGGGTGGGCGACCCGGCGCAGGGCGAGGACGACCTCGGCGGTGTCGTCGATGTCGGGGTAGGTGTCGTTGTGGAATTCGAACGCCCAGCCGCCGGGGGCGAGGTTGGGCCGCCGGACGGACCAGTCGCCGGGGGTGGTGATCTCCTCGCCGAGCATCCAGTCGGCGGCCCGGACGAGCGCGGGGTCGTCCGCGGGCAGGCCGGCGTCGCGCAGGGCGACGGTGGCCAGGCAGGTGTCCCACACCGGTGACTGGCAGGCCTCCATCCAGCGCCGGCCGTCCTCGGTGTGCACGGTGAAGCCGTCGAACGCGGCCAGGCCGGCCTTCATCACCGGGTGGTCGAGCCGGTAGCCGAGGAGGTTGAGGGCGATGAGCGAGTACACGGCGGGCGGCTGGATGCCGCCCCAGCAGCCGTCGGCCTCCTGCCGGTGCACGATCCAGCGGCCGGCCCGGGCGAGCGCCAGCCGGCGCAGCGGCCGCACGGCGTACCGGTGGTAGTGGTGCATCAGGCGGTCGAGCCGCTGGAACAGGCCGTCCCAGCTGGCGGCGGGTGCGAGCGGGCGGAGCGGGTACGGGTCCGCGGGGTCGGCGTGGAGCTCGGTGAGGGCGAAGGGAGCCGGGTGCACCGGGCGGTGCGCGGAGACCACCGTGAGCGGGACGATCGTCTGACGGGCCCACTGGCCGAAGGCGTAGATGTTGAGCGGCGCCCAGCGGGGCAGGAAGAGGATCTCGGGGGGCAGCTCGGGAAGGTTCTCCCAGGGCCACCAGCCGAACAGGGCCAGCCAGATGCGGGTGAAGACGCGGGTGGCGGCGATGCCGCCCGTCTCGCGGACGTAGTGGGCGGCCGCCTGCATGTGGGGGGCCTGTGGGTCGTCGCCGGCGAGCCTGAGGGCGACGTACGCCTCGACGGTGGTGGAGAGCTCGGGCGGCCCGCCGTGGAAGGTCGCCCAGGTGCCGTCCGCGCGCTGCTTCGAGCGGATCCAGGCTGCCGTGGCCAGGGTCTGCTCAGCGGTGCGGATGCCCAGGAACTCGCGCAGTAAGAGGTCCTCGGCGTCCATGGTGACGTTGGTCTCCAGGTCGCCCTTCCACCAGCCGTCGGAGTGCTGCAGTGACAGCAGGTGGGCGGTGGCCCGGGCCAGCGCCTCCCCGGCAGGAACATCGTCGGACAGTCCTACCGCAGTCGCGCCGTCGGCCGGCGCCTGCGCGGCGTCGGCGGGCGGCACGCCGCCGTCCGGTACCGCCCGGGCCTGTGCCCGGTCGGGTGCCGGAGGGCGGTCGCCCACCGCGGCCGGCTCGGAATCGTACTCGGGGTCGAGCCGGCCGCCCGCGGTTGCTGTCAATTCACGTCACCTCTCTCGTACCACCACGAATTCGGCGAGTGCGACGAAGTGCTCGCGCACCTCGCCGGCCATCGGCACCTCGTCCAGTGCGGCGAGGGCGGTCTGGTGCTGGCGGCGGGCCTCGTCCTGGGTCCAGGCCCGGCCTCCGGCGTCCTCGATCAGGGCCGCGCGGGCGGCGAGCGCCTGCTCGCTCTCCTCGCCGCGGCCCTCGGGGTCGGCCAGCAGTTCGGCGAGCCGGCGGGAGGCGCTGCCGCCCTCGGCGAGCGCCGCGCACACCGGCAGCGACTTCTTGCGCTGGCGCAGGTCGCCCCAGTGCGGCTTGCCGGTCACCTCGGTCGCGCCCCAGATGCCGAGCAGGTCGTCGACGGCCTGGAAGGCCAGGCCGAGGTGGTGGCCGTAGCGCTGCAGCGCGTCGGAGACCCGGTCGTCGGCACCGGCCAGCACCGCGCCGATCGCGGCGGAGGCCGCCAGCAGGGCGCCGGTCTTGCCGCCCTCCATCTCCAGGCACTCCTCGACGGTCACGACGTCGCGCTGCTCGAAGGCCACGTCCATCGCCTGCCCGTCGATCAGGCGGCGCGTCGCGGTGGTGATGAGCCGGACGGCGCGCGCGGCGTCGGCCGCGCTCGCCCCGCCGGTCACGGCGGCGTCGAGCAGCACCTCGGTGCCCAGCGTCGCCATCGCGTCGCCGGCGAGCACGGCCTGGGCCGGACCGAAGACCGTCCAGGCGGTCGCCCGGTGCCTCCGGGTCTCGTCACCGTCCATCAGATCATCATGGAGCAGCGAAAAGTTGTGCACCAGTTCAACGGAGACGCCGCCGGGCACCCCGGCCTCGGCCGATGCCCCGGCCGCCTCGGCCGAGAGCAGGGCCAGCGCGGGGCGCACGGCCTTGCCGCCGTCCCCCGCCGCCGGGCGCCCGTCCCGGTCGATCCAGCCGAAGTGGTAGGCGCCGACGGTGTCCATCGGTGCGGCCAGCCGGGCGACGGCCTCCCGCAGCGACGGGGTGCACATGGTCCGGCCGCGTGCCAGCAGGTCCAGCACCGAGGTGGTGTCCTTCACCGCTCCGGTGCCCTGGGTGCGAGCCTCCACGTACGTTCCCTCTCCTTGCGAATGCCCGGCCTCTGCGGAGGCCGGGCGTGTAGCGGTGTCGGTGGTGCCCGGGCGTGCCGTCATCGCGGCCACCGCCCGTCCCCGCGGTCGGCGGGCGACCGCCGGCCGGTGGCGGCGAGCGCGGCGTCCGCCGCGGCATGACCGCTGCGCACCGCGCTCTCCATGGTGGCGGGCCAGCCGGTGGCCGTCCACGACCCGGCCAGCAGCAGGCCGGGAACGCCGGTGCGCGCCCCGGGCCGCAGCCGGGCGGTGCCGGGAGCCGGGTCGAACGTCGCCGTGCGCTCGCGCGTCACGAAGAAGTCGAGCACCCCGGCCTGCCGGGCACCGGGGATCAGCCGCTCCAGCTCCGGCAGGTAGCGGGCCCGCAGCTCGGCGACCGGCAGGTCGATCTCGTCCTGCACGGCCGACTGCGAGAGCGCCAGGTACTGCGCGCCGGGCACGGCGAGGCCGGAGTGCGGCGTGCGGTCGAACACCCACTGCACCGGCGACCCCAGCGCCGCGAAGAACGGCTGCCGGAGCAGGGTTCGGTCGTAGACGACGTGCACGTTGAGGATCGGCGCGTGGCCGAGCGCCTCCAGCCGGTGCTGCGCCGGGATCGCCCCCGGCGGCAGCAGGGCGGCGGCCGCCTCCTGCGCGCCGGCCAGCACCACCGTGTCGGCGGTGAGCAGCTCGCCGTCCTCCAGACGGACGGCGTGCCGGTCGGCCTGCTTGATCTCGGCCGCCCGGGTGCGCAGCCGGACCTGCACGCCGGCGCGCTCCAGCTCCGCCAGGGCGGCATCGTGGTGGATCTCCCCGAGCGGCACGTTGGCCATGCCGATGTCGGAGGCGCCCGGGTCGGAGAGCAGGCCGGTCTTGAAGACCATCGCGGCCAGCGCCAGCGAGGTCTGCTCCGCGGTGGCGTTGAGCGTGGCCACGCCGACGAGGTCCCACAGGGCGGCCACGGTGGCCGGCGTCTGCCCCTGACGGCGCAGCCACTCCCCGAAGGAGAGGTCGTCCAGCGCCGGGTCGGCCAGGTCGAGGGCCTTGAGGGCGAGCGCCGCCCGCACCACCCGCAGCCGGTCGGCCGGGCCGAGGTGCGGATATCCGCCGAGGCTCGCCGCCAGGTGCAGCGGCACCGGGAGCCCGGCCCGCCGCAGCCGGCCGAACGTCCGGCGGCCGTCGGCGGCGACGCTGAGCACCGGCACGTCGAGCCGGGGCTGGATGTCCACCAGACGGCCCGCGCCCAGTCGGTCGATCAGGCCGCGGTAGGCGGTGCAGCAGCGCAGGAACACGTGCTGGCCGTTGTCGACGACGAGGTCGCCGCGGCGGAAGGAGAAGGCCAGCCCGCCGAGCCGGGGCCTGGTCTCCAGGAGCGTGACCGCGTGGTCGGCCTCGGCCAGCCGCAGCGCGGCCGTGATCCCGGCCAGGCCGCCGCCGACGACCACGGCGGAGGACCGGCCTGCGGTCGTCCGTGCACTCATCGATGCCACCCCCTGCCCTGGTCGCGTTGCTCCGTACCCAACGTCGCTGCACGTGCAGGTGATTCCCTGTTGACACAGCGTGACATAACTCGGGAAAGAATCAAGAACGCCCTCCGGCGAGCCCGGACAGCGCCACGTACGCCTTCTCCCAGCCCGGGAGCGAGACGCGGCCCCGCAGCACCGACTCCGGATCGGCCGCGATCCGGCCGAGCAGGCGGTGGTAGATGCCGGCCATCGCGGCGGTGCAGGCCCGGCTGCGGCGGTCCAGCATCGGCAGCAGCCGCAGGCCCTCCTCGAAGGCCTGCTGGGCGCGCCGCGCCTCGAAGGCGACCAGCCCGGCGAAGTCGGCGCCGACCGGCGGCTCGGACAGCGCGAAGCCCTCCTGGCAGCCGAACCGGACGAGGTCCTCGGTGGGCAGGTAGGTGCGGCCGTTGGCGGCGTCCTCCCGCAGGTCGCGCAGGATGTTGGTGAGCTGCAGGGCCAGGCCCAGCGTGTCGGCGTACCGCGCACCGAGCTCCGGGTCGTCGCAGCCGTACACCCCGAGCGAGAGGCGGCCGACGGAGCCGGCCACGCAGCGGCAGTAGACCTTGAGGTCCTCGAAGGTCCGGTACTCGACGCCCTTGAGGTCCATCTCGACGCCGTCGATCAGCTCGTCGAAGCCGCCGAGCGGGATCGGGAAGCGCCGGGCGGCGTCCGCGAGGGCCACCTTGATCGGGTCGGTGTCGTCCTCGCCGACCGCGCCGGCCCGGATCCCGTCGAGCAGCTCGCGGGTGCGCTCCAGGTGCTCGGCCTTGCGCTCCGGGGGGAGGTCGCCGTCGCCGATGTCGTCCACCCGGCGGGCGAGGGCGTAGAGCGCGGACATGGCGAGCCGCTTGGGCTCCGGCAGCAGCCGGATGCCGTAGCTGAAGTTGCGGGCCTGGAGCGCGGTGACCGCCTCGCAGTACCGGTAGGCCGCCATGACCGGCGCCGACGCCAGTGGTGATGCCGCCACGCGGGCGTTCACCTTCCCTTCGCGAAGAGTGCCGCCGCTCGCAGGGCGAGGCGGCGCTTGTCCGGCCTGGGCTGATGCGCGAGCACGTCGTACCCGGCGGCCTCGACGGCCGCCAGGGCCGCGTACCCGCCGGCGGTGAACCCCGCCAGCAGCAGCCGTAGCCTTCCGTGAACCGTACCCACCAGCGGCGCGCCGCGGTCCAGCAGGGTCCGGGCGCGTTCGGCCTCGAAGGCGACGAGTTCGCGCACCCGGGGACCGGCGGTCGGCTCGGCGAGGTCGGCCTCGGTCACGCCGAAGCGCTCGCGGGAGTCGGCGGGCAGGTAGATGCGGCCGCGGCCGAGGTCCTCGGCGACGTCCTGCAGGTGCTCGACGATCTGCAGGCCGCTGCAGATCGCGTCGGAGAGGACGATCCGCTCGGGGGTCGCGACGCCGGCGACGGCCAGCACGAGGCGGCCGACCGGGTCGGCGGAGAGCGTGCAGTAGCCGATCAGGTCCTGGTACGTCGCGTAGCGGGTGGCCGTCTGGTCCACCCGGTTGGCCTCGATCAGACGGCGGAACGGCTCCGGCGTGACGGGGTGCCGTTCGGCCAGCGGGACGAGTGCGCGCATCAGCGGGTGGCGCGGCGGTTCGCCGCCGCGGCCGAGGGCGGCCTCGAAGGCGCGGTCGAGGTCGCGCTCCAGCCCGTCGAGCAGGGCGAGGCGGAAGGCGGTGGTGCCGCCGGGGGTGTCGCCGCCGTCGGCGGGCACGCCCAGCAGTTCGGCGACCTGCCCCGGGTCGGCGAGATCGCCGTCACCGGCGTCGTCGACCAGGCGGGCGAAGCCGTACACCGCCATGAGGTCGGTGCGCCAGGCGGCGGGGAGGAAGGCCGGTGCGACCGGGAAGTTCTCCAGGTCCGCCTTGTCCAGCGTGGTCCCGTCTGTCTGATTGTCTGATTTGGCCGAAGCCGCCACTGCCGTCACTCCCCCGTTCTACACCGCTGTCAGCCGCAGGTCCGCCTCGGACACGCTCGGCGGCCGACACGGGGCGCTCGACCGATCCTCGACACCCCTTCGACCTGCAGTTTAGGGCTCGATGCCGACCGGCACGGCAGCCCTCCCTCCGCTTCCCCGCAGGATGCCGGGACAGAGCGGACCAAAATCAGCATGGCATCACATATCCGCACATGGAATCCGATCCGATCAAATATTGGGAGTGCGAAAAATTAAGCGGACCCCGTCGATGCATTTACCGAATGCGCTTGCCGATCCAATTGCAGGGCACATATGCTCGGGAAGGTAAATGACCCTTCGCCGGTCCGCACGCCCTTCAGGGGACCGAAAGATCGGATAAACAGGTCCCAAAATCACCCAGGGGGTTCACCTTGAATTCTTGGCGCAAACGATTCTCCGTCGCCGGAGCAACTCTGACTGCCGTATTCTCGATGCTGACGCTGGCAACTCCGCCCGCCTCGGCGGCCGACCAGTCGATCGCCCTGACCCTGTCCACGCCCGACGAGCATTGCGGCTGGTCCAGGTCGTCCAGCACCGTACGCCTCACCTTCCAGTGCGACGGAAACCTCGTCCTCTACCGCATCAGCGACGGACACGCGATGTGGGCCAGTGGAACATACGGCAAGGGAAGCCTCACTCCGGACCTCCTGAACTTCTCGCACGACGGATACATGAAGCTTTTCGCGCACCCGTGGTACGGGTCCAGCCTCGAGTGCATCTGGGGCAACAGCTCCGCAGCCGACGGCCGCTTGAAGGTTCAGGATGACGGAAATGTCGTGATCTACACGTCCGGAGGCACTCCCATCTGGCACACGAACACCTACGGAAATCGCCAGGGGGATGTGCGCGACTGCGCCTGACCCAGCCATGCAGCACGTGAGGGCCGCCAGGATTGGCGGCCCTCACGCTGTACTGTCCGATAAATCAGGCTCGATCAGCCGCGGTTGTGCTTCTCGTACGCGCGGACGACCTCGTCGGTGTGGCCGTCCATGACGAGCTCGCCCTTCTCGATCCAGATGGTGCGCTCGCAGGTGTCCCGGATGGCGTTGTTGTTGTGGCTCACCAGGAAGACCGTGCCGGCCTCCTTGCGGAGCTCACGGATGCGCGCCTCGGAACGCCGCTGGAACTTCTGGTCGCCGGTGGCCAGCGCCTCGTCGATCAGCAGCACGTCGTGCGTCTTCGCCGCGGCGATGGAGAACCGCAGACGGGCCGCCATGCCGGAGGAGTACGTCCGCATCGGCAGGGTGATGAAGTCACCCTTCTCGTTGATGCCCGAGAAGTCGACGATGTCCTCGTAGCGGGCCTTGACCTCGGCGGGCGTCATGCCCATCGCGAGGCAGCCCAGGACGACGTTGCGGTCACCGGTGAGGTCGTTCATCAGCGCGGCGTTCACGCCGAGCAGCGAGGGCTGCCCGTTGGTGTAGATGCCGCCCCGCTCGGTCGGCAGCAGGCCGGCGATGGCCGCCAGCATCGTCGACTTGCCGGAGCCGTTGGAACCGATCAGGCCGACGGCCTCGCCCTTGTACGCGGTGAAGCTGATGCCGCGCACCGCGTGCACCTCGCGGATGGAGGGCGCGCGCTTGCGCGAGATGATCCGGCTCAGCGCCGACGTGGCACTGCCCTTGCCGGAACCGGCACCGTGCACCTTGTAGACGATGTGCACGTCGTCCACCACGACGGTGGGGACGCGGGTCTGATCGGCGTCCACCGGGGCCGCCTCCTTGACGTTGGTCGTTGCGGTGTCAGCCACGGCCGTACTGCTCCTCCGACTTCCAGAAGAACACGAACCCGAAGAGGCCCGCGATGATTGCCCACGCGACGGCGATCGCCCAGACGTGCGGCGGAAGGCCGGCCCGGTTGTCGATGCTCGGATCGAAGGCGAAGCGGACGAGGTCCATGTAGACCGCGGCCGGGTTGACGTCCGCGATCAGCTGGATCCACCTCGGCCAGTCCTTGATGTTGGCCTCGATGCTGTAGAACACGCCGGAGAGGTACATCCAGGTGCGCAGGATGAACGGCATCAGCTGCGCCATGTCACTGGTCTTGGCGCCGACCCGGGCCATGATCAGCGCGATGCCGGTGTTGAAGATGCAGAGCAGCGCGATCGTGGGAATGATCAGCAGCCAGCTCAGCCCCGGCATGATGTTGCTCGCGAGCACGATGCCGACGAGCACCACCATCGAGATCAGCAGCTGCTGGAGCTGGATGATCGTGAAGGCGATCGGCAGCGCCGCCCGGGGGAAGTGCAGCGCCCTGATCAGCCCCAGGTTGTCGGAGATCGACCGGGTGCCGGCTTGTACCGCGCTCTGGATGAACTGGAAGATGAAGACGCCGATGCAGAGCCACGGGACGTAGTTGTTGATCGATTTGCTGCCCGAGAGAATCAGGCCGAAGACCAGGAAGTACACGATGCAGTTCAGCAGTGGCGTGGCCACCTGCCAGACCTGGCCGAGCTTCGCGGTGCTGTACTGCGCCACCAGCCTCGCAGTCGCGAACGACATGATGAAGTGCCGGCGGGCCCACAGGTCCTTGATGTACTGGGCCAGGCCGGGCCGACGGCCGCTCACGGTGAGGCCGTACTTGGCCACGAGCTGCTTCGGGGTCAGGCCCGCGTCGGCACCCCTCGGGGCCGAGAGGTTGAGCGGGTCACTCAGAGTCGACACATTCGTCCTTGATCACGGGAAAGATTGGTTCGACCGGCAGGGGGGTACTACCGGCAGCAGCGATCAGATGATTGGCGGTCTGCCCAAGCGGGTCAATCGCCATACAGTACGCCATCGCATCGGCCGTCGCGGCCCGCAGGGTTCGCGCCAGCCTGCCCGGAAACCGCCCAGCCAGGCCTTCAGCGCGTCGCCGGACGGGCGGCGGGCCAGGGTGAGCAGGAACCAGGTTCCCAGGTAGAGAGGCACCAACAGGGCCGGAAGGTTCCGTCGGGCCAGCCAGACCCTGTTCCGGGCCACGTTGTGGAAGTACGAGGCGTGCCGGGCCGGGGACGTGGTCGGGTGGTGCAGCACCACGTCGGCGCGGTAGTCGATGGCCCAGCCGGCGTCCTGCGCGCGCCAGGCCAGGTCGGTCTCCTCGTGCGCGTAGAAGAACTCCCCGGGCAGCTGGCCGGCCTGCGGGAAGACCGCAGTGCGGACGGCGCTGGCGCCGCCGAGGAAGGTCGTCACGCGGGAGGAGCGCAGCGGGTCGCTGGCGCGCAGCCGGGGGACGTGCCGCCGGGCGGTGACGCCGGTGTCCGGGTCGGCGATCCGGAAGGAGACGATGCCGAGCGACGGGTCCTCGGCGAAGGCCCGGCGCAGCAGTTCCGCGGAGTCGCGGTTGGGCAGCAGGCCGTCGTCGTCGAGGAAGAGCACCACGTCGACGTCGGCGCCGTCGGGGCCGAACAGCTCGATGCCGACGTTGCGCCCGCCGGGGATGCCGAGGTTCTCGGGCGTCTCGGCGGTGCGGACGCCCTCGGGCAGCGCGGGCAGCGGGGCGCCGTTGGCGACGACCGCGATCTCGACCGGCGGGCCGTCCTGGGCGCGGACGGACGCGATGAGGGCGTTCAGCTCCGCGGGGCGGTTGCCCTGGGTGATGACGACGGCGCCCAGCCGCAGCGCGTCGCTCATCGCAGCCTGCTGGAGAGGACGATGCTCAGCAGGTGCAGCACGGTCTGCAGCATGGCGATGGCCGCCAGCACGACGACCGCGAGGCGGGTGTAGAAGAGGCCGCCGGCGACCGCGTCCGCGATGCCCGCGGCGAGGATGAACAGCGAGGCCTCGACGGCGCCGACCAGCCGGTGGAACTTCAGCAGCGAGGCGGCCTTGCGGGCCTTGGCGACGCCGGAGGAGCGCGGCACGGAGGCGGCGTCCTCGACGGCGGTCATGCCGCTGCGGGCGCGGGCCACGTCGACGAGGTCGGTCTCCGACTTGATCAGGATGGCGCCGAGCGCGGCGAGCGTGCCGAGGAAGGCCCACTGCCAGGCGGAGGAGGAGCCCTCCTGGTGGAAGAGGTCGGTGGCCCGCAGGCCGAGGCCGGTGAGCAGCGCGGCCTCGGACATGTAGTGGCCGACGCGGTCCAGGTAGACGCCGGTGAGCGAGGTCTGGCGGCGCCAGCGGGCGACCTCGCCGTCCACGCAGTCGAGCAGCAGGTAGACCTGGATCAGCACGGCGCCCAGGACGGCACCGGTCAGGCCCGGGATCACCAGGGCCGCACCGGCCAGGATGCCGGTGAACATCATCAGGTACGTCAGGCCGTTGGGCGTGATCACCGTGACGGTGCTCAGCACGCGGGTGATCCGCAGCGAGATCTTCCGCATGTAGAGGCGGCCGGCCCAGTGCTCGGCGCTGCGGCGCTGGAGCATGCCCTCGGGGTGGATGACGGCCCGCAGCTCCTCGATGGAGGGGCGGCGGGTCAGGTCGACCGGAGGGCGTTCAGCGGTGGACTGATTGGACATAGTCGGCGTACGCGTCCCTGATGTCGGATGGGGAGAGGTCGAGGTGTTCCAGGATGGTGAAGCGCCCGGGACGGGTGTTCGGGGCGTAGTGCACCGCCTCGGTGAACTCCGCCTCGGTGAATCCGATCTCGTCGGCCGTCACCGGCAGGCCGTGGCTCGCCAGGCGTTCGGCGATCAGGCCGGTCAGCTCGCGCTCGCCCCGCAGGAAGCTCGCGAAGGCCGCACCGAGGCCGACCTGCTCGCCGTGCTGGGCGGACCGCTTGGGGTGGAGCACGTCCAGGGCGTGCGAGATCTCGTGGCAGGCACCCGACGAGGGCCGGGTGCTGCCCGCGATGTTCATCGCGATGCCGGACAGTACCAGGGCCTCCGACAGCGTCATCAGGAGGTCCTGGTCCTCCAGGCTCCCGGGGTGCCGGAGGAGGTTCTCGCCGGCCGAGCGCGCCATGGCGACGGCGAGGCCGTCGACGGGCTCGCCGGTGACCCGCTGGGAGAGCTCCCAGTCGGCGCAGGCCGAGATGTTGGAGATGACGTCGCCGATGCCGGCCGCCACGAAGCGCTGCGGGGCCTTGCGGATGACGTCGAGGTCGACGACGATCCCGATCGGGCTGGGCACCCCGTACGAGCCGCGGCCGGCGTCGTTGTCGAGGATGGAGACCGGCGAGCAGATGCCGTCGTGCGCGAGGTTGGTGGCGACCGCGACGACCGGCAGGCCGACCCGGGCCGCCGCGTACTTCGCCGCATCGATGATCTTGCCGCCGCCGAGGCCGACGAGGGCGTCGAAGTGGCCGCCGCGCATCTGGTCGGCGAGGCGCACCGCGCTGTCGAGGGTGCCGTCGGCGACCTCGTACCAGGCGGCGCCCGGGAGCAGCGGTTCGAGCCGCTCCCGGAGCACCGTGCCGGAGCCGCTGCTGATCGCCACCGCTATCCGCCCGGAGGCGGACAGCCGCTGGTCGGCGAGGATGCCGCCGAGCGCGTCGAGGGCGCCCGGGCGGATCTCGACGAAGACGGGCGACGGCAGCAGCCGGGTCAGTACTGGCACGCGATCTCCCGCGCGCGGGCCAGGTCGTCGTGGTTGTCGACCTCGACCCAGGTGACCTCGCCGATCGGCTGCACGTCGATGCGCAGGCCGCGGTGGACCATCTCCTGGTAGCCGTCCTCGTAGTACAGCTGCGGGTCGCGCTCGAAGGTCGCCTGCAGGGCGTCCGCGAGGGCGTCCTTCGCGGACGGGTTGACGATCGTGACGCCGATGTACTCGCCGGTGGCCTCGGAGGGGTCCATCAGCTTGGTGATGCGGCGCATGCCGAGGGCGGGGTCGACGACGACCTTCATCTCCTCGTCGGCCAGCTTCTTCACGGTGTCCAGGGCCAGCAGGATGCCGGGGGCGGCGCCCGCCGCGGTCAGCCGGTCGTTGCCGTCGAGCATGGTGCGCTGCACGGACGCGGGGTGCACGGTGTCGCCGTTGGCGAGCAGCAGTCCCTCGCCGAAGAGGTCGCGGGCGCACCACAGGGAGTAGGCGTTGTTCCACTCCTCGGCCTTGTCGTTCTCGACCAGGGTGAGCTTGACGCCGTACTTCTGCTCCAGGGCGTCCTTGCGGTCGTACACCGCCTCCTTGCGGTAGCCGACCACGATGGCGGCCTCGCGCAGCCCCACCTCGGCGAAGTTGCCGAGGGTGAGGTCCAGGACGGTCCGCTCGCCGTCGACCGGCACCAGCGCCTTGGGCAGGGTGTCGGTGTACGGACGGAGCCGGCGGCCGGCGCCGGCTGCCAGGACGAGGCCGATCATGCGGTGTCTCCTGATTCGTCGTGTTCTGCCGTGGCGTCGCCGAACACCCAGAAGTGGATGGACTCGGCGACGACGACCAGGGCCAGGACGGCGGCCAGCGCCACCAGCACGCCCTGCAGGGCGGCCGCTCCGGGCCCCTCGTGGCCGACGGGCCCGGTCGGGGCACCGCCGTACACGAGTGCGGCGCAGAGGGTGACGAGCAGGACCCGGCCCTCCTGTCCGCCGGTCGCGCGTACCAGCCAGCGGGCCGGCGCGCCGGTGCCGCCGCGGAGGCGGTACACCGTGTCGTAGTGATGGTAGGCGACGGCCGCGACCAGCCCGAACGCGGCCGGGAGGGCGGCGGTGTCCAGGCGCAGTGCCAGGGCGAGGACGGTCAGGTACTCGCCGGCGCGGAAGAACGCGGGGGCGAGCCAGTCGAGGGCGCCGGTGAGCCGGCGGGCCAGGACGAGCGAGCCGAGCAGGACGTAGCCGGCCGCGGCGCCGACCGCGGCCCAGGTGCCGCCGAGGCCGTACGCGGCGAGCGGCATGCCCGCGGCGGCGACGGCGGCCAGCAGCGGGACGGCGAGGGAGGGCAGCCTCAGGGCGACGGGCCGCAGGACCGGGGCGAGCAGCTCGGCGAGCGGGCCGCCGTCGGTGAGCACCGCGACCTCGCGGGCGGCCTGGGCGGTGCGGGGGCGGCGCCGGTTGACCGAGCGCAGCACCCGGCCTGCCGTGGTGTAGCAGCAGGCGAGGCCGCAGCCGACGAGGAGCACGGTGAGGGTGGTCCGCGGGGTGGTGAGGGCCGTGAGCAGGGCTATGAGGGCCCAGCGCTCGCCGATCGGCAGCACGATGATCCGGCGGGCCCAGACCGTCCAGCCGAGGCGGTCGAGGCGGTTGGACAGCTGCGCGGTGGGGCTGCTGCTCGCGGCCTGCGCCTTGGTGCCGGCGGTGGCGGGGTTGCGCGCGGTCTCCTGGTCGGCGGCCATGAAGGCGAAGTCGACGCTGTGCCGGAAGGTCATGAGGACCATCGCGGCGAGGGCGAGCGCCCACACGTGGTCGCCGGTGCGGGCGCCGGCGATCGCGAGGCCCGCGTAGAACGCGTACTCCTTGGCGCGGTCGAAGGTGGCGTCGAGCCAGGCGCCGACCGTGGAGTACCGGAGGGAGTAGCGGGCCAGCTGGCCGTCCGTGCAGTCGAGCACGAAGGAGAGCAGCAGCAGGACGCCGGCGGCGACGAAGCCGGGCCGGGTCGCGGTGGCCGCGCTCGCGGCGGCGACGAGTGCGGTGACCAGCGAGGCGGTGGTCACCTGGTTCGGCGTGAGGCCGCGGCGGGCGCACCAGCGCGCGAGGTACCGCGAGTACGGGCTGACGCAGAAGGTGGTGAAGAAGCCGTCCCGGCCCTTCACCGCGCGGCGCAGCCGGACGGCCTCCTCGTCGACGGCGGCGACGCCGGCGCGGGCGGCGGCCAGCTCGTCGCCGGTGCCGGGCACGGTCGCGACGAGGGTGCCGAGGTCGGGGTGCTGCACGGGGGTGCCGGCCTGGTGCAGGGCGGCGGCCAGCGCGTCCGGGAGCGGGGTCGCGGCGTCGGCCGTGCCGGCCAGCCGGCGGGCCGCGGCGCGCAGCGCGTCCAGGGCGGGTGCTCCGGCGACGGCGAGCGCTCCGGGCACCGCGCCCGCCGGGTACCGGGGGTCGGTGAGGCCGAGGCGCAGGGCGTGCCGGTGGCCGACGAAGCCAGCGTCGACGACGGCGACGCGCTCCGCGGGGCCGGCCTCGGCGAGGAGGGCGGCGACGTCGCCGGCGTCGGCCGCGTGCAGGACGCGGTCGAAGCCGAGGTCCGCCAGGTCGGCGGCGAGGACGGCGGGCACGGTGCGGGGGGCGGTGCGGCCGGTCTGCACGGGGATCGGCAGTGCGGTCACGGTGGCGGTGGCTCCCGCCCCGGCGCGTCCGCCGGAGCCCGTCGCGACGAGCGGCAGGGAGCCGCCCGGTCCTTCGACGGCCGACGGCGCGGAGCCGGTCACGATCACGGTGGACAGCGGGACTCACTCCCTGGCGTTGTGTACGTCCGGCCACAACGGGGTGCGGTGGGACAGGATGTGGTGGTGGCGCCGCCCTGCGGGTCCGGCGCACCGGTCGAGGCTACCGGACGGGGCGTTTGCCCCCGAATCGGGCATCCTCTGCGCGGCGGCAGGATGGGCCGGGTGCAAACAGCGTCCCGGCGGGGCGGTCTGCGGCCGACCGGGCCGCGGAGCCGTTCGGATCATCATTCCGGACGGCACGCTCCGCATTCAAGCCAGGGACCGGCGGATTTAGGGCACACGTCCGATCACCGAACAGACACAAGATGAAGAACCGGGGACGGAATCGTTCAGCATTCGAACGCATCTCCCGATCATTCGCCCCTTCCCGTGCCACATGTGCGTCGCACGGCCGGGACCTCCGGCCATGGGGCAGACTTGGGGCCCGACGCCACTTGCGAAGGGGATTCCATGTCCGACATCTCGTCGACCGACCGGACGCACACCCTCCCGGAGATCGACACAGATCTCGACACGGATCCCGGAACGGCGGCCGGCCCCGCCGCGGCCGCGACGGAGATCATGCTGGAGCTCGTCGACGACGACGGCCACACCATCGGCACCGCCGAGAAGCTCTGGGCCCACCAGCAGCCCGGCCGCCTGCACCGCGCCTTCTCGGTGTTCCTCTTCGACCAGCAGGGCCGCCTCCTGCTGCAGCGCCGCGCCCTCGGCAAGTACCACTCGCCCGGGGTCTGGTCGAACACCTGCTGCGGCCACCCGTACCCCGGCGAGCAGCCGTTCGTCGCCGCGGCCCGCCGCACCGCGGAGGAACTCGGCGCCGCACCCGCGCTGCTCTGCGAGGCCGGCACCGTCCGCTACGACCTGCCCGACGAGGCCTCCGGCCTGATCGAGCGCGAGTGGAACCACCTCTTCGTCGGCCTCGTCACGGCCGACCTCGTGCCCGACCCGGACGAGATCGCCGACACCCGCTTCGTCACCGCGGACGAGCTCAAGGCCCTGGAGGCGGAGAAGCCGTTCTCCGCCTGGTTCCGGACGGTCTTCGACGCGGCCCTGCCCGGCATCCGGGAGATCACCGGCCGCGGCTGGTAGCGCCCTCCGGCCGACCGGGCGTCCGGGGCGTCACAGCTCCCAGGGGTGCCCGGCCGGCTCGTCCGCACCCGCCGGGACCGGCAGGGAGGCCCAGATCACCTTGCCCCCGTCGCCGGTGCGCTCCACGTCGCACACCCCGCCCGCCTGCAGGGTCACGCTCTTGACCAGCAGCAGCCCCCGGCCGCCGAGCTTGCCGAGATCACTCTCCAGCGCTTTCGGCCGGTAGGGGTGGAGGTCCTCCACGGCGATCCGCACCTGGCCCTCGCCGATCGTCAGCTCGGTCGTGAGCTTCGGCGACACCACGGCGGCGTGCGTGACGGCATTGCTGACCAGCTCGGAGACGATCAGCAGCAGATCGTCGATCAGCTCCTGGTACCGCTCCCCCGCCATGCCCTGGGCCAGCAGCCGGTCGCGGACCTCATGGCGGGTCCGCGGCACCGCCGCCTCCTCCGCGACGGCGGCGAAGCGCCAGACACCCGGCACGGGGCCCGTACCGCCCTCACGTCCCGGGGCGGGGCCCGTACCCGGGGCGGGGTTCCCGCAGTCGTCGGCCGGGTCGTCGCGCCGCGGGGAACGCTCCTCGCGGCGTGTGCCGGGAGGGGCCGCCCGGCCCGCGTCCGGGGCCTCCACCGCCGACCGGCGCGAGGCCGCCTCGCTGATCTGTTCCACGTCCAGCCACCCTTCGCATCGTGACGGGAGGCTCCGCCGCAGGCCGCGCGCGGGCCCTCACGAGCCGGCGGCCTTTCGGGAATCGGGCGTTCCGCAAGGCTCCCTCGGTCCACAGAGGCTAGGAGAGCACCCGTCGCCCCCTGGGGAAGGGACTGGAACTTGGCGGCGGGTGAACTGTTCAGACCACTTGCGAACGCAACCGGACCGCATCGGTCCGATCGCGACTCGTTCTACCAGCGGAACGGTCAGTCTGCCGAGGGTTTTCCCAGATCAGCACGATCGCCGGGCGCAGCCTTCACCCCGGGCACACCGGCCCCACCACCCTCCCCCGCATCCGCGGCCGACGCCCGTACCGCCTCCGCCCGCTCCCACGCCCGCCCGGGCGCATGTCCGTTTCGCCATGATCCATACCCATTCACCGGCATCTCCTCGCACCCGCCGCCCAGGGGTGCAGAAACGCAGGTGAGAAGCACTCCCCGGGCCTGGTAATGTTCTCTCTGTCGCCAGGGGGCGAAGGAAACAGAAGCCCCGAGGCAACACACCCCGTCCGGGTGGCGGAATGGCAGACGCGCTAGCTTGAGGTGCTAGTGCCCTTTATCGGGCGTGGGGGTTCAAGTCCCCCCTCGGACACAGACAGGCCGAATGCGGGCCGGGAGAAATCCCGGTCCGCATTCGGCTTTTATGCGTTCCGGGCCGCCCACACCGAAGCCGGTCCCGCTACCGGTGGAACTCCGCCCGCCCCGGCCCGACGGGAGGAATGTCGCGACGGGCCGTCGGCCCGGCGGCTTCCCGTTGCGGGCCTCCTCCGACACGCCCCCCGCGCACCCGGCCCTGCCCTTCACGGAATGCACACAGGGCGGCACGGGCGACGGTGGCGGGGCAGCGCGCGTTCCGGCGGCTCTCCTCACGACTGGGGGACGTACGCCCGGCAGGTCCGGGGAGGCGACGGGACCAGCGCGTCCGCGCGGTCCGGGACACGCCGTTTCCAGGTCGACGCCACCGGGCCCTCGATCACCCGGAAGTGACTGTCAGTCAAAATCTGCCGTCCGGAGCCGATCGCAGGTCCGGACGGCAGGGTTCCCTGTCATCGGGAACGGATACGATCTTTCCAGCACGCCAGTTGACATCGTCTGGGGGATCGATGGCAGAGCGGCACCGTCCTGGACCGGTCGAGGATCTGCTCACGGCGGTACGCGCGGAGATCGCCGCCTGCCGCCGGGACGCGAGCGCGGGCTCCGAGAAGGTCGTCCTGCACGACGGCCGCCGGATCGGCGGCGGGGAGCGTTCGGAGTTCCTCTTCTCCTGCCGTGGCTGGCGGGACTCGTTCGACGGCAGGCCGCTGGTGGTGCGCCCGGAGCGGTCTCAGCAGCCGTGGGCCGCCGCCGAGGTGACGCGGATGCCGGACGGGACGGTCCGGGTGGTGACGGCCGCCGATCTGGGTGACGGGCCGGCGACGGTGCTGCTGCGGGAGGACGACGCCTCGAACTGGTCGGCGCTGGCCGACCGGCTGGAGGCGGCGGGCCGTGAGGACGGGCCGGTGGACCACGCGATGGCGGGCCTGGTCCTGGGGCTGGGCGATCCGGTGATCGCGGCGGTGCCCGACCCGGCCCGCTGGGTGGCGCGGTGGAACGACCTGCCGCTCAACCCGGCGCAGCGCGCAGCGGTGGAACGGGCGCTCGGCAGCAGTGCGTTGTTCCTGTGGGGGCCGCCCGGGACGGGGAAGACCGACGTGGTCGCGCACATCGCCGAGGGGTGCTACCGCCAGGGACTCAACCTGCTCTTCCTCGCGCCGACGAACGTCGCGGTGGACCAGGCGCTGGAGCGGATGTGCGATCTGCTGCGCGGGGAGGACGGTTTCGCCGGGGGGCTGGTCCAGCGGGCCGGTGACATCGCGGTCGCGAGCCTGGAGCAGAACTACGGCGACCAGGTCGACCCGGTGCGGATCGCGGGCCGGGTCGGGGCGGGGATCGACGCGGCACTCGCGGCGGCGCAGGCCCGGCTGACGGCGGTCCGCGCGGATCTGCAGGTCCACGACGAGGGTGCCGGGTTGGCCGCCGCGCTCGTGTCGGCGGGCGAACGCCAGGCCGCGGCCTCCGACGACCTGGACCGGGCGGTGCTGGAGGTCCTGCGGCTCGACGCCGAGGCGGCGGCCCTGCGCGTCAGGATCGCCGCGCCGGGCGTCCCCCCGGGCCTGACGGCCGATCGCAGGACAGCTCAACTGGAGCAGGCCCGGCGGAAGTTGGCGGAGGTCACGCAGGCCCAGGCGGAGGTCTGGCACCGGCAGAACGGGGCGCAGCAGGAGCAGCGGACCAGTGCCGCCGCGGTCGGCGAGCTGCAGGCCCGACTCGCCGGCGTGGCGTCGCGGCTCGCCGTGCTGCCGGCCCGTGCGCGTCTCGTCGAGCAGGCCGACGCCCTGCAGCGGGAGTTGAACGAGCTGGACCGCCGGCGGCGCGGCCTGGAGGACGAGGTGCGGGCGCGCTGCAGGATCAAGGGCGCGACGGTCAGCAAGGCGATCCAGTCACGCAAGCTGCTGGACCGGGTGGACGTGGTGGTCCTCGACGAGGCCGGGATGGTGGATCTCCCCTCCGCCTGGTACGTGGCGGGGCTGGCAGGCAAGCGCGTGGTGCTCGCGGGCGACTTCCGCCAGCTGCCCGCCATCACCAAGGGCGGTGGCGACCGCCTGGCGACCGGGCCCGAGCAGGAGCACTCGCGCCGGTGGGCCGAGCGTGACGCCTTCCATGCCGCCGGCCTGGTGACAGCCGCGGGCTCCGCCCGTCTCGACGACCCCCGGCTGGTGGGGCTGGGCACGCAGTACCGGATGCACTCGGAGATCTGCGGCGTGGTCAACACCGTCGCCTACCCGGACGCGCCGCTGCGCACCGGGCGGCCCGACGGCACCCGGCTGCCCGCGTCCCCGTTGCTGGACGGTCCGCTGGTGCTGATCGACACGTCCTCGCGGCGCATCCCGGGCCGGGACCACAAGTCGAACGCCGTCCACGAGGCCGTCGTCCACCAGCTGGTCCGCGGACTGCAGTACGACGGGGTGCTGCCGGGCCGCAACTGGACCGGCGGGGCCCCGGGTGGGCGGCCGGTCGAGCGGATGGCCGTCATCGCGCCCTACAAGGACCAGGTCAGGGCGCTCGACACCAGCCTCGGGTACCGTTTCGGCGAGGAGTACGAGGGACTGGTCGACACCGTCCACCGGTTCCAGGGCAGTCAGCGGCCGCTGGTGATCATCGACACCGTCGCGGGTGCCGGCCGCTCCCCCGGGTACTTCTACGCGGGGACGGGACTCTCCTCGAACACCTGCCGCCTGCTGAACGTCGCCCTCAGCCGCGCCCAGGACCACCTGGTCGTGGTCGCCGACGTCGAGCACCTGCGCGCGAACCTGGCCCCGCACAGCGAGGCCGTACGGATGCTGGACCACCTGGAACGGCACGCCCGGCGCCTCTCCGTCGACCAGCTCGTCCCCTTCCGGGCCGCGGCCGAGCTGGGCGAGCTCTCCACGGAGGAGTTGTCGCGGCCGTCCTTCTTCCCTGCCGACGAGGTGCCGCGCGCGGTCGCCTGGGACCTGCGTCAGGCCGCCAAGTCGGTCGAGATCTACTGCGCGTTCCTCGACCCGGGGCCGGTGCGGTACTGGAGCGGCCCGCTGCGGGAACTCGGTGCGCGCGGCGTGCAGGTCACGGTCTTCACCCGGGACCACTCCTCGACCCCTCACAAGGCGGCGCTGGTGAGGAACCTGCGGGCCGCCGGCTGCCGGGTCGAACAGCGCGACCGGATGCACGAGAAGGTCCTCATCGTCGACGAGTCCGTGCTCTGGCACGGGTCGCTGAACCTGCTCTGCAACTCCGGTCCGACCGACCTCATGATGCGTGTCACGGACCACGAGGCCTGTCGGCGCGTCCGCCGCATCATCGACCGGGCCCGCCCCGAGCGGCGCGGCCGGGACGGCGGCGCGAAGGCCTCCGCGGATACGGCGCCCGGCGCCGGGCACGCCGCCCCGGAGCGGCCCCTGGCAGCGGCACTGCTTCCCGCCGCCGCCCCTGCCACCGCCCCTGCTACCACCGGCGGCAGCTCCGGACACGCCGCGGCGGGGGCGGACCGTCCCGCGCCGGGTGCCGAGGTGGGCGGGCGGCTCTACCTGAGCGTCCCCTTCGCCGAGAAGGACCAGGTCAAACGCGAGCTCGGGGCCCGCTGGGACGGGCAGCACAAGCTCTGGTGGGTCGCCCCGGACAAGCGCCCCGCCGCCCGGCGCTGGCTCCCACCGGAAGCGTAGCCGCCACACTTCCGGCCAGGACGCTCCAAAAGAAGGCAAGTTGACGCATCATCAGTGCACGGACCGGACTCTTGCACCGCAAGACTCTTGTCGTGCACGACAGTTGCCATGGGAGACACCGACACTCCCCGCACGCAGTGGCTGCGCGGCGTGCTCGACCTGTGCCTGCTGGCCGTCATCGCCGAACGGCCCACGTACGGCTACGAGATGACCGTCCGCCTGGCCGGAGCCGGCCTGGAGGTCGCGAGCGGGTCGATCTATCCGGCCCTCGGACGGCTCCGCAGCCGCGCCCTGGTCGAGGTGTTCCGGCAGCCCGGCGAGGGCGGCCCGGAACGCACCTACTACCGGCTGACCGCCGAGGGCACCGAGGTGCTGGGCACCTGGGGCCGGGAGTGGGGAGCGTTCGCGCGCGGTGTCGGCACCCTGGTGGCGGACACGCCGTCCGCCCCGCGGAGTGGAGGAGAGCATGGCGACTGATGTCGTGGCACGGGCCCGCCGCACCTGGCGGCGGCTCGGGGTGGCACCACCGGTGGCGGCGGAGATGGCGGAGGAGCTGGCGGCCGACAGGGTCGTGGTCCGCGGGCGGCGCCGGCGGACCGGTGCCGGACGGGTTCAGCCGCTCCGCACGTCCACGGCGGTGTCGGCGTCGGCCAGGTAGGTGACCGCGAGCACGGCCATGTCGTCGTCGCGCGGTCCGCCCGTCCAGCGGGCGACGTCGGCGAAGACGGTGTCGACGACCTGCTGGGGGCCGTGCAGGGGCCCCAGGTCGGGGAGGCGCTTCGCGGGGTCGTAGAACTCGCCGCCGGCGTCGCGGGCCTCGGTGACGCCGTCGGTGATCAGCAGCAGGGTGTCCCCCGCGGCCAGCGGCCAGGTGTCGGGCGGCGGGCGGGGCCCGCCGAGGGCGCCCATGCCGAGCGGGAGGCCGGGTTCGGCGGGTGTCAGGGCCTTCACCTGGCCGCCGTTGAGGAGGTACGCGGCGGGGTGCCCGCAGTTCACCAGGCGCAGGGTGCCGTCCTCGGGGTCGAGCTCGCCGATCAGCGCGGTGATGAAGCCCTCGGTGCGCACCTCCTCGTCGGCCCGGTCGCTGTCGACGACCTCCCGCACCAGGGAGCGTTCGAGTCCGTCGGCCAGCGCGGTCAGGTCCTCGGCGAGCACGGCGAGCTCACGGAACGAGCCGAGCAGCACCGAGACGGCCCGGACGGCCTGCAGGCCCTTGCCGCGGACGTCCGCGATCAGCACGCGGGTGCCGTGCGGGGTGCGCTGCACGGCGTACGCGTCGCCGCCGATCCGGGCCTCCGTACCGGCGGCCTGGTAGCCGGCGGCGACGGCGAGCGGGCCGACGGCGGAGGGCGGGGGCGGCAGTACCGCGCTCTGGGCGGCCTCGGCGACCGACCTGACCGCGTCGAGGCGCCGGCCGTGGCGGGCGATCACGCGGTTGACCCAGACGCCGATGAGGGCGGCGAGGAGCGTGTTGAGGAGTTCCAGGTAGCCGGCGGTCGTCCCGACGGAGCCGTCCTGCACGGTCATCACCAGCACGACGAGGACGGTCGCCACGCCGAAGCCGATGGTGACCGGCAGGGAGAGGAGCGCGCCGGCCGTGACGCAGGCGGCGGACATCAGCGGGTCGCCCCAGTAGTCGACGGTGTCCAGCTCGTTCCAGAGCGTCCCGCCGACGAAGAGCGCAGCCGGTACGAACCGCAGGTAACGCGGCCCGTGGTTGGAGACGGGTGCCATCTGCCACCCCGCTTCGGCCGGACGCCGGACACCGCGATTCTATCCCGCCGGGCCCGTCCGGCCCGGTGGGAGCGGCGGGAGCGGCCCGGACGGCACCGGCGGGAGCGGCGGTGTCAGCGGCGCGGCACGGGGTCGTGCCCGCCCGTCGTGCCCGGACGGCAGCGCAGCAGCCGGCCCGCGGTGAGCCGGGCCCCGCGGAGGGCGCCGTGCCGGTGCAGCGCCTGCACGGCGTACGTCGAGCACGACGGCGTGTACGGGCAGCAGGCCCGGCGGCGCGGGCTGATCTCCGTGCGGTAGTGGTGCACCGCGCCGTACAGCCCTGCGGCGAGCAGGCCGCGCGGCACGGGTGCGGCGGGATCGGCCGGGCCGTGCGCCCGGCGCCCGCCGAGGGAGCCGACGGCGGCGCGGAGGGCGGAGACCGCCGTCAGCGGGATCAGCACGACGAGGCAGGGGTCGGCGAGCTCGCCGAGGCAGTCGCAGCCGTCGCAGCAGTCCTTGTCGCGCTTGGGCCTGCGCCGGCGGGCCTCCTCCCAGGCGCGCCGCTGTGCCTGGCGCCGGCGGCGCTCCGACGCGGGCAGCCACCACCAGGCCCGTGGGGGCCTCCTGGTCGGCACCCCCTGCGGTGCGCCCTGCTGCGGTCTCCCGTACGGGTCGTACTGCGCCATCGACGGCCCCCTCCGCTCGTACCGTGCCGTTCCCCGGCCGGCACCCCAATGTAGGCCACCTGGGGTGCCGGCCACCCGGTGCGGGCCACCGCGGGGGCCCGCACCGGGTGCCACCGGCGGCGGGGACGGCCGTCACGCCGGGCCGGCGCCGGTGCGCGGGGGCGGGCCGGCGGCGAGCAGGGCGGACTCCGCCGCGCTGAACAGCCGGGAGCGGACGAGGAACCGTACGCCTTCGGGGGCTTCGAGCGAGAAGCCGCTGCCCCGGCCGGGCACGACGTCGACGGTCAGGTGGGTGTGCCGCCAGCGCGCGTACTGGTCGGCGCCCATCCAGAACGGCGTGCCGCCGTGGAGCCGGCCGAGCAGCACGTCGGCGGCGCCGACCCTGAACTCGCCGCGCGGGTAGCACATCGGTGCGCTGCCGTCGCAGCAGCCGCCGGACTGGTGGAACATCACCGGTCCGTGCACCGCGGTGAGCCGGTCGATCAACTCCGCCGCGGGCACGGTGAGTCCGACCCGTGCGACGCCCTCGGCGGTCATCAGAAGAAGCCGAGCCGCTGTGCGGAGTAGCTGACGAGGAGGTTCTTGGTCTGCTGGTAGTGGTCGAGCATCATCTTGTGCGTCTCGCGGCCGATGCCGGACTTCTTGTAGCCGCCGAACGCCGCGTGCGCGGGGTACGCGTGGTAGCAGTTCGTCCAGACCCGGCCCGCCTTGATCTCGCGGCCCAGCCGGTAGGCGGTGTTGCCGTCGCGGGTCCACACGCCGGCGCCGAGGCCGTAGAGCGTGTCGTTGGCGAGGTGCAGGGCCTCCTCGACGGTGTCGTAGGTGGTGACGGAGACGACCGGGCCGAAGATCTCCTCCTGGAAGATCCGCATGTCGTTGGTGCCGCGGAAGATCGTCGGCTCGATGTAGTAGCCGCCCTCCAGGCCGGGCACCGTGCGGGCGTTGCCGCCGGTGAGGACCTCGGCGCCCTCCTGCCGGCCGATGTCGAGGTAGGAGAGGATCTTCTCGTACTGGTCGTTGCTCGCCTGGGCGCCGATCATGGTCGCGGGGTCGAGCGGGTCGCCCGCGACGATGGCCGCGGTGCGCTCGACGCAACGGGCCATGAACGCGTCGTAGATCGACGAGTGGACGAGCGCCCGGGACGGGCAGGTGCACACCTCACCCTGGTTGAGGGCGAACATCACGAAGCCCTCGACGGCCTTGTCGAGGTAGTCGTCGTCGGCCGCCATGACGTCCGGCAGGAAGATGTTCGGGCTCTTGCCGCCGAGTTCGAGCGTGACGGGGATGATGTTCTCGCTGGCGTACTGCATGATCAGGCGTCCGGTGGTGGTCTCCCCGGTGAAGGCGATCTTGGCGACGCGGGGGCTGGACGCGAGCGGCTTGCCCGCCTCGACGCCGAAGCCGTTGACGACGTTCAGCACACCGGGCGGCAGCAGGTCGGCAATGAGCTCGACGACGAGCAGGATCGAGACCGGCGTCTGCTCGGCGGGCTTGAGCACCACGCAGTTGCCCGCGGCGAGGGCCGGGGCGAGCTTCCACGCGGCCATGAGGATCGGGAAGTTCCACGGGATGATCTGCCCGACCACCCCGAGCGGCTCGTGGAAGTGGTACGCGACGGTGTCGGCGTCGACCTCGGCGATGCTGCCCTCCTGCGCACGCACCGCCCCCGCGAAGTAGCGGAAGTGGTCGACGGCGAGCGGCAGATCAGCGGCGAGGGTCTCGCGGACAGGCTTGCCGTTCTCCCAGGTCTCGGCGACGGCCAGCTTCTCGAGGTTCTGCTCGATCCGGTCGGCGATCCGGTTGAGGAGGTTGGCGCGCTCGGTGGCCGAGGTTCGACCCCACGCCTCGGCGGCGATGTGCGCGGCGTCCAGGGCGAGTTCGACGTCGGCCGCGGTGGAGCGGGCGACCTGGCAGAACGTGCGGCCGGTGACCGGCGAGGGGTTGTCGAAGTAGCGCCCGTCCACCGGGGCGACCCACTTGCCTCCGATGAAGTTGTCGTAGCGCGGGGCGAAGCTGACGATGCTGTCCTCTGTGCCGGGCTGCGCGTACACCATGGCGGCTCTCCTCGTCGAAAGGCGCGGTCGTACCGGGGGGCGGCCGCGGCGGGCGTCCCGCCCTCCGCGACGCGGGTCACTCTCGCGGTTCCGGGTTGGTGAAAGGTTGGCGCCGTCGCCCTGCGCCCGCGCCCTGTCCGGCCGATGGCGGAGGCGGGAGCGGGGGCTGGGCGGGAGCGGGGACGGAGGCGGGGGACGGCCGGGTCACTCCCCCAGGGCCGCGTGCAGCCGGCCGAGGACGAGCGCCCGGCGCGGATCGCCCGGGGCGAGGGTGCGCAGCGCGTGCTCGTGCACCTCGGCGTCGTACGGGACGAGGGCGCCGTAGCGCAGCGCGTGGTCGGGCCCCGGCCCGGCGAGTACGGCGGAGCGGACGGCGACCTCCAGCCAGGTGCGCCGCTCGACGATGCCGGGGGCTTCGGAACGCGGCAGCAGCGGTCCGCCGTAGTGGTGCAGGGCGGTGGCGGTGTCACCGCGTTCGAGGGCGCGCAGCACGGTGGCGGCGTCGCAGTCGACGGCCTCGGTGAGCCGGTAGCGGCGCGGGGCGATGGCACCGCCGAGGGCGCGCCGCAGGTGGGAGACCTCGGCCTTGAAGGTGGACGGGCTGACCGGGCGGTCACCGTACAGCGCCGCGTGCAGCCCGGCGGCGGTGTAGCCCGCGGGTTCGAGGGCGAGGAGGGCGAGGAGTTCGACCTGGCGGGGCGGGAGGCGCAGCGGGCGGCCGTCGCGGGTGGCGGCGTCGCCGCCGAGGCAGCGCAGGCGCAGGCCGGGCGCGGACGCGGTGCGGACGGTGCCGAGCCGGGCCTCGACGGCGGAGGCGAGGGTGCGGACGGTGGTGAGGGCGAGCGGGTGCGAGCGGTCCCAGGTGGTGGAGAGGTCGAGGACGCCGAGGATGTGCCCGTCCGGGCGGCGGATCGGCGCGCAGTAGCAGACCCAGCCGTGCAGGGCGGAGACGAGGTGTTCGGCGGAGAAGACCGTGGCGGGGCGGCCGGTGCGCAGGGCGAGGGAGAGCGCGTTGGTGCCCATGGCCGGTTCGTCCCAGCGGCCGCCGGGCGCGAAGTTGACCTGCTCGGCCTTGCGCCGCATGACCCGGCCGCCGCAGGTCCACAGGATCGTGCCGGACTCGTCGGTGACGGCGGCGACGAACCCGGCGTCGTCGGCGACGGAGCGCAACTCCCCGGCGAGGCCGTCGACGGGGGTGCGCAGGGGCGAGCCCGCCCAGAGCGGCCGGGGTTCCCCGCTCTCGGAGCAGGGGGCGCTGGTGCGGCCGGGGTCGACGGTGGGCCGGCAGCGGAGCCAGGAGTCGGCGACCTCGGGGCGTACCGCGGCCGGGTCGTGCGGCGCGAGGCCGCGGCGGGCGGCCGGATCGGGCACCCAGCGGGACCACGCGTCCTCCAGCGCCACCCTGCGCCTGCGGAGATCACCGTGCACGGTCTCGGCCCCCTCGACCCGGGTTCGTCGACGGCCGGGCCCGCCCCGCCCGCCCGGCGGGGCTCCCGGCAGGGGTGTCCTTCCCTCCCGGGGGCCCGCTCACCCCGGGCGGCGGCACGGTGCGGACGGCGGCGGGGCCCAATGGCGGCGGGGTACGGGCGGCGGGGACGGCGGGCGCACGGGGCCGGGTGGCGGCACCGGTGGGGCCGGTGCCGCGGGCGGGGCTGCGGCGGCGTACGGGGGCGGGTGGTGACGGGGCCGCGCCAGGCGTTCAGCCGGTCCACATCTGCGCTCCGTCGCGCCGCAACCTCGATGCCGACCGGCCACGGGAGACATACGGGTGACCCGCCCGTCATGTGTCCGACGGGCCCGGGCCAGTCCGGAGAGCCGTGCGTCCCGCCCCGTCCACGACCATGGAGAGCCCGCCATGACCACCGCCCCCGCCCTCTCAGCGTCCGTGCCCGCGCAGGCGGCCCCGCCCGTGGCGCAGCCGCCGCTCCGCGCCCGTACGCCCGCGAGCACACCCGCACCCGCACCCGCACCCGCACCCGCACCCGCACCCGCCGAGGGCTACTCGATCGCCCTCGCCCAGGACGAGGGTGACGTCCGCGCCGCGCAGCGGCTGCGCCACCTCGTGTTCGGCGAGGAGATGGGCGCCGCGCTGGCGAGTCCGGTGCCGGGCCTGGACGTCGACCCGTTCGACGACTTCTGCGACCACCTGCTGGTGCGGGAGAACACGACCGGCACCGTCGTCGGCACCTACCGGCTGCTCCGCCCGCAGGCCGCCCGGCGCGCCGGACGGCTGTACTCGGACACCGAGTTCGACCTGACCCGGCTCGCCGGGCTGCGCAACGGCATCGTCGAGGTCGGCCGGTCCTGCATCCACCCCGACCACCGCGGCAGCGGCGCGGTCATCAACCTGATGTGGGGCGGCATCGCCCGCTACCTGTCGTCCACCGGCAACACCTGGGTGGCGGGCTGCTGCTCGGTGCCGCTGGCCGACGGCGGCGTGCAGGCGGCGGGCGTCCGTGACACGGTCCTCGCCAAGTACCTCGCGCCGGAGGAGTACCGGGTGGCGCCGCTGCGGCCGTGGCAGCACGCGGGTGTCGGACGCCCGGCCCGCGCCGTCGTGCCGCCGCTGCTCCGCGGCTACCTGCGGCTGGGGGCGTGGGTGTGCGGCGAGCCCGCGTACGACCCGGCGTTCGAGGTCGCCGACCTGTTCGTCCTGCTGTCGCTGGAGCGCACCGACCCGCGCTACCTGCGGCACTTCCTCTCCACCGGCTCCGCCTTGTGAGCGCCTGGCTGCCGACGGCGCCGTGCACGCCGGAGGACTGCGTCGCCGACCCGTCGCCGGTGGCCGGCGGCGCCCGGCAGGTGCTCCGCGCGGTCGGCGGCGCGACGGTGCTGCTCACGGGTGTCGCCCTGGCGCCCGCCGTGCAGGCCTGCTGCGGGCCGGCGCTGCGGCAGCGGCTGGTACGGCGCTGGGCGCTGCTGCTGCTCGCCTCCCTGGGGGTGCGGGTGCGGGTGGGGCCGGTCCCGGCGGCGGAGGGCGGTGTGCTGGTGGTGTCCAACCACGTGTCGTGGCTGGACATCCCGCTGATCGCGGCCGTCGGGCCGGGCCGGATGCTCGCCAAGTCGGAGGTGCGGGGCTGGCCGGTGCTGGGCCCGCTGACCGTGCGGCTGGGCACCCTCTTCATCGACCGCGACCGGCTGCGCACCCTGCCGCGCACGGTCGGGGAGATCGCCGCGGCACTGGGCCGCGGCGAGCGCGTGGTGGTGTTCCCCGAGGGCAGCACCTGGTGCGGGCGGCGCGGCGGACGGTTCCGGCCGGCGCTGTTCGAGGCCGCGGTGCGCGCGGGGGCCGCCGTGCAGCCGGTACGGGTCGGCTACCGGCTGCCGGACGGGAGCACGGCGACGGTCGCGGCGTTCGTCGGGGACGACGGCCTGCCCGCCTCGCTGCGCCGGGTGGTCGCCGCCCGCGGGCTGGTGGCGGAGGTGGCGTTCCTGCCGCCGGTCCCCGCGGCCGCGCACGAGGGCCGGCGGGCGCTGGCCCGCGCGGCGCAGGCCGCCGTGCTGGGCGGGCCGACGGCGCCGGCGGTGGAGGAGTCCGCCGGGCACCGCAGCCTGCGGGCCGCCTGACGCCGCACCGGTCTCCGCCCGGCCGGGGGGAATGTCAGGCCAGGCCGTGCTCGGCCGCCCCGGCCGCCAGGGCGGCGGCCGAGAGCAGCAGGAAGCCGAGCGCGAGCCCGAACGAGCGGTCGCCGGACCGGAGATGGACGGCGATCGCGCCGACGAAGAACAGCACCAGGCCGGTGGCGGCGGCGGTGCCCGGCAGCGGTACGGCGAAGCCGGCGAGCAGGCCCGCGGCGGCGGCCGTCTTCAGCAGGCCGAGCGGGAACAGCCAGGAGGCGGGGACACCGGCCGCGGCCATGCTGGTGGTGATCCGTTCGTAGCGGGCGAGGTCGAGCACGCCTGACATGGCGGTGGCGGCGACGCACAGGAGCGTCACGGCGGTGTACAGGACGAACACGTGTCTTCTCCTTCGAGGATGACCGACCGTCAGGTGGCGATGGAGACGATCTTCCGGATGCTCCGGGGCTGTTCGGGCAGGTGCAGCATGAGGTGGGCGACGTCGGCCCGCGGGACCGTCCGGCCGCCGCGGATGTTGCGGCCCTCGGCGGTGCGGTATCGGCCGGTCAGGGGGCGGTCGGTGAGCCGCGGCGGACGGACGACCGTCCAGTCGAGGGCGCTGCCGAGCACCTCCTCCTCCATCAGTGCGAGGTCGGCGTAGTGCGCCCGCAGGGCGGCCTTGACGAGCGGGTTGAGCACGTGGCGCATGACGAAGCCGTCGCCGGGGTCGTGCCGGGGCGGCGCCGGGCGGTCAGGGGTGGGCACGGTGCCGATCGGCGCGGCGCTGACCACGACGAGCCGGCGGGCACCGGTGGCCTGCATCGCGCGGATCACGGCGTCGGTGCCGCGCCGGGCGACCCCGTGGTCGGCGGCGGTGCGGGCGCCGAGGCCGGAGAGCACGGCGTCGGCCCCGTCGACGGCGGCTTCGAGCCGGGCGGGGTCGGCGTCCGCCAGGTCGGTCGTCACGACGCGGACGCCGTCGAGCGGCCGGCCGTCGGCGGTGAGCCGGGCGGGGTTGCGGACGACGGCGGTGATCTCGTGGCCGGCGGCGAGCGCCTGGTCGAGGAGCAGCCGGCCGATGCCGCCGGTCGCGGCGATGACGGTGATCTTCACGGTGTCCTCCTGAGGGGACGCCCAGGTCGGGCGGTACGGGCGGGACGGGTGGGACGGGTCCGGGGCGGGCCGGACGGGGCCCGGGTGTACGGGGGCCGGGTGCACGAGGGCCGGGTGCACGGGGGCTGGGTGCACGGGGGCCGGGTGTACGGGGGCGGAAACCGGTGCGGGCCGTCAGGCACGGAAGTCGTCCGCGTGGTCGGCGACCCAGTCGCCGTAGCCGCGCGCGGGCCGGCCGAGCACCTCGGCGACGGTGTCGGTGACGGCGGCGGGCCGGTCGAGTTCGCGCCGGTAGCGGGCCATCAGGGCGGTGACGAAGGGCTCGGCGACGCCCTGGCGGACCATGGCCAGGGCCGCCGCGTCGGCGGGTACCGCCTGGTGGCGCAGCGGCCGGCCGAGCACGCGGCCGATCTCGGTGACCATCGCGGCGTGGGTGAGGGCACGGGGGCCGGTGAGTTCGAGGCGGCGGCCGTGGAGTCCGTCGGTGGTGAGGGCGGCGGCGGCGACCTCTGCGAGGTCGCGCTCGTGGACGGGGGCCTCGGCGAAGTCCGGGTAGGGGCCGCGGACGGTGTCGCCGGCCCGGATCTGCGCGCCCCAGGCGTGCAGGCTGCTGGCGGCGAAGGTGCCGGACCGCAGGCTGGTCCAGGCGAGGCCGCTGCCGGCCGCGGCGTCCTCGGCCTCCTTGTTGCGGTCGCCGCGGTGGCGGGAGGGCTGGTCGTCGGGGTCGTCGTCGATGTTGAGGGCGGTGAGGGCGACGACGCGGCGGACCCCGTGGTCGCGGGCGAGTGCGACGAGTGCGTCCGCGGATTCCCCGGCCGCGCGGGGGTGCAGGAAGAGTGCGGTGACGCCGTCGAGGGCGGGGGCGAGGCCGGACGGCCGGGACGGGTCGCCGGTGACGGTCTCCACGCCTGCGGGCGGTGGCGGCGCCGCTGCGGGGTTGCGGCTGACGGCGCGGACGGCGTGACCGGCTGCGGCGAGGGTCTCGACGAGGGGGCGTCCGACGAGGCCGGTGGCTCCGGTGACGAGGATCATGGCGGTGTCTTCCGTTCGATTCGGTTCGGGTCCGGGTGAAGGTGCGGGCGAAGGTGCGGGTGCGGGTGCGGGTGCAGTCGCGGGCGTGCCGCGGCGCGGCGCGGCGCGGCGGCGGTGCGGGCGCGTCGGATGGGGCCGGCCGGGTCAGTGGACGTGCGTGAGCTTGTCCGGGTTGGTGAGGAAGTAGACCCCGGCGACCTGCTCGCCGTCCGGGGTGAGGTCGAGGACGAGCACGCCGAACGGGGTGTCGCCGCGGAAGAGCAGCGCGGACGGGTCGCCGTTGGCGCGCGCCCAGCGGACCTCCAGGCCTGTGCCGGTGCGGCCCGCGCCCTGGACGAGCACCCGGGCGACCCTGTCGCGGCCGTGCACGGGGCGCAGGCCCGCGGCGACGGCCTTGCCCCCGCCGTCGGCCCAGAGCGTCACCTCGGGCGCGAGCAGCTCCAGCAGGGCGTGGAGGTCGCCGCCCCCGACGGCGGCCGCGAAGCGTTCGGTGACCTGGCGGCGCACCCGCGGTTCGGGGCGGTAGCGGGGCCGCCGGGCCTGGACGTGCGCGCGGGCCCGGTGGGCGACCTGGCGGACGGCGGCCGGGGTGCGGCCGAGGGTGTCGGCGATCTCGGGGTGGCTGTACCCGAAGACCTCGTGCAGCACGAACACCGCCCGCTCCAGCGGGGTGAGGGTCTCCAGGACGACCATGAGGGCCACCGAGACGGATTCGGCGCGTTCGACGGTGTCGGCGGTGTCGGCGGTGCCCGCCTGAGGTGCGGCGGGGTCGAGCTGGCTGATGAGCGGTTCGGGCAGCCAGGGGCCGACGTAGCTCTCGCGGCGGCGGCTGACGGCGGCGCGGCGGGCGATCGCCTTGTTGACGGCGATGCGCACGAGGTAGGCGCGGGGGCTCTCGACCGGGGCGGCGGCGGTGTCGGTGTCGCGGGCGGTCCAGGCGAGCCAGGTGTCCTGCAGCACGTCCTCGGTGTCGGCGACGCTGCCGAGCATGCTGTAGACGACGCCGAACAGCAGCTCGCGGTGGTCGGTGTAGACGCGGGTCGCGGCGTCCCGGGCGGCGTCCCCCTCGGTGGCCGGCACGACGTCCGACACGGCGTCCGGCACGGTGTTCCCCACGGGCCTGCCGCCCGGCTCGCCGGCGGTCTTCTCCGCGCCGTCGCCGGCGGGTGCGGTTCCCTGGGTGTCGGACATCGTGGTGCCTCCTGTCGCGGTTGCCCTCCGAGAGCACCCCGGGGTGCCCAGGTGTGACATCGGCCGCTCCGATGGTGACGCACCTCACACCCGCGGCCCGCCCGCCGCGCCCGCCGCGCCCGCCCGGCCAGCCGGCCGTGGGGACGCCACCGCATCTCGCCCGGCCGTGGGGACGGCCGCCGCGCGCCGGACGATACTGGCGGGTGTGGACGGGACAAGCGTCGTCGACGAGAGCGCCGGGGGCCGCCCGGCCGGGCCGATGGCCGGGCACGCGGCCTGGTACACCGGCTACCGGCAGGCCGGGCTGGTGCCGGGGCGGCACCGGGGGCTGCCGTCGCCCTTCCTCACGCTGATCTTCACGCTGGACGATCCGCTGACGGTGTCCGTGCATCCCGAGCCCGGGCGGGGCCCGGCGCAGTACGACGCCCTGGTGGGCGGGCTGCACACGGCGCCCGCGGTGATCACGCACCCGGGCCGGCAGTCGGGCGTGCAGGTGGGGCTGGACCCGCTCGCGGCGCGGGCCCTGCTCGGTGTCCCGGCGGGCGAGCTCGCGGGCCTGGACCTTCCCGCGGAGGCGCTGCTCGGCCCGGTGGCGGCGGAGGTGCGGGAGCGGATGCTGGCCGCCGCCGACTGGCCCGCGCGCTTCGCGGTGCTGGACGACGTGCTGCCGCGCGCGGCCCGGCCCTGCGGGGCGCCGCCGCCCGAGGTGCGGGAGACGTGGCGGCTGCTGCGGGCCTCCCGCGGCCGGGTGCCGGTGTCCGCGCTGGCGGCGGAGGTCGGCTGGAGCGAGCGGCACCTCGCGGCGCGGTTCCGCGCGGAGACGGGCCTGTCGCCGAAGGCGGCGGCGCGGGTGGTGCGGTTCGACCGGGCGCGGCGGCTGGCGGCGGCCGGGGGTGGCCGGCTGGCCGACCTGGCGGCTGCCTGCGGGTACTTCGACCAGGCGCACCTGGCGCGCGAGTTCCGGGCGCTGGCCGGTGTCGCGCCGAGCGTGTGGCGGGCGGAGGAGTTCCGAAACGTCCAAGCCGCGCCGGTGCCGGCGGGCGCAGTCTGACCGTGACGGCGTCCCGGCCGGGGCCGCCGCGACCTCTCGGAGGTGGACGGGGATGAGCGGGACACAGGACTCGGTGCCGCGGCCGCAGGTGTGGCCGACACTGCGGGCGCAGGACGCCCGCGGGCTGATCGCTTTCCTGGTGGAGGCGTTCGGTTTCGAGGAGACCGTGGCGTACGGCGAGGGCGAGCGGGTCGACCACGCGCAGCTGAGCTGGCCCGAGGGCGGCGGGGTGATGCTGGGATCGGTCCGCGAGGACGCGGACGCGGGCACCGGGCCGACCCCGCCGGGCGCGTTCGGCGCGTACGTGGTCACTGCGGACCCGGACGCCGTGCACGACCGCGCGGTGGCGGCCGGGGTGAGGATCACCGACCCGCTGCACGGGACGGACTACGGCTCGCGGGACTTCGCGGCGCTCGACCCGGAGGGCAACCGCTGGTACTTCGGCACGTACCGCGGTGAGCCGCGGCGCGGCTGACCCCCGTCCGGGCCGCCACCCCGGCAGACCCGCACGGCCCACCCGCACGGCCCACCCGTTCGGCCCACGCCGGATGCGGCACCGGCCTGCGCGGGCCGTGCGGGCCTGCCGGGCGGGTGGGCCGTCCCGGCGGCGTCACCGCAGACGGGGAGGCGTTCCTGACGCCGGGAAGGGTGCGGCCCGCGGGCGTACGATGGTGCGGAGTACGAACCTTCGCGGCCCCCGTGGCGGCCCCACGGCCTCCGGGCGGACAGCCTCGCAGCCTCCGGGCAGGAGAGAGGGGGTGGTCCAGGTGTCGGTGCCTCCGGGCGGTCCGGCCCCCTCCACCGAACCTCGGACGACCGGCTCGGGAGCCGGCGAGAAGGGGCTCAAGACCGGTGCGCTCGGTCTGGTGTCGTCCGTGGCCATCGGGCTCGCGTCGACGGCGCCCGCGTACAGCCTCGCGGCGACGCTGGGCATCATCGTGGCCGGGGTGGGACTGCAAGCTCCGATCATCACCATCCTGGCGTTCGTCCCGATGCTGCTGATCGCCTACGCCTACAAGGAGTTGAACGCCTCCGACCCGGACTGCGGGACGACGTTCACCTGGGCGGCGCGGGCGTTCGGGCCGCGCACGGGCTGGATGGGCGGCTGGGGCATCGTGGTCGCCGACATCATCGTGATGGCCAACCTGGCGCAGATCGCGGGCGTGTACGGCTTCCGCCTGTTCGGCCTCGACTCGCTGGCGGACTCGACCACCTGGACGACCGTCGCGGGCGTGCTGTGGATCGCCGTGATGACGCTGATCTGCTACATCGGCATCGAGCTGTCGGCGGCGCTGCAGCGGTGGCTGCTGTGCATCGAGGTCGTCATGCTGGTGCTGCTGGCGGTCACCGCGCTGGTGAAGGTCTACGGCTCGAACCCGCCGCCGACGGCGGTCAGGGTCAGTGCCTCCTGGTTCAACCCGTTCGAGGTGGCGTCGACGACCGCGTTCACGGCCGGCATCCTCGCCGCGGTGTTCATCTACTGGGGCTGGGACACGGCCGTCTCCGTCAACGAGGAGACCGCCGACGCCGCGCGCACGCCGGGCCGGGCGGCGGTCATCTCGACCGTCCTGCTGCTGCTCATCTACGCGCTGGTGTCGGTCTCGGCGCAGGCGTTCGCGGGCATCGGCACGAAGGGCGTCGGGCTGGGCAACGAGGACAACGCGGACGACGTGCTGTCCTCGCTCGGCGACGCGATCTTCGGCACGACCGGGTTCGGCGGGTTCCTCACCAAGCTGCTGATCTTCATGGTGCTCACCTCCTCGGCGGCGTCGACGCAGACCACGATCCTGCCGACCGCCCGGACGACCTTCTCGATGGCCGCGCACAAGGCCATCCCCGGGCAGTTCGCCCGGGTGCACCCGCGGCACCTCACCCCGACGTGGTCGACGATCGGCATGGGCATCGCCTCGATCGCCTTCTACGTGCTGCTCACCGCGATCAGCGGCAACGTGCTGGAGGACTCGATCGCCTCCGTCGGCCTCGGCATCGCCTTCTACTACGGCCTGACCGGCTTCGCCTGCGTCTGGTACTACCGGCGGGTGCTGACCCGCAGTGTGCGCGACTTCGTGTTCAAGGGCCTGGCCCCGCTGCTGGGCGGCGTGATGCTGCTGTACTTCTTCTGCTACGGCGCGTTCGACGTGTACGCCGACCCGGACTACGGCGCGACCTCGATCGACCTGCCGGTCTTCGGCGAGACGGGCGGCGTGACCGTCATCGGGATCGGCGCACTGCTGCTCGGCTTCGTGCTGATGCTCGTGCAGTGGGCCGTGCAGGGCTCGTGGTTCCGGCACCCGGACGTGCCGGTGAGCGCCGCGGACCCCGCCGACGCCCCCCGCTGACCGCCGCCGGGCGGCGTCAGAGGCCGGAGCGGGCCTAGCCCTCCGTACCCTCGCGCGGGAAGCGCCAGCGGGTCGGCGAGCCGCGGAAGTCGGTGTGCAGCAGGCCGATCGCCTGCACCGGGCCGACCCGCACCGTGGCGTTGACCGCGGGGTCGAGGAAGTCGACGCCGTACGCCACCGCGTACTTGGCGTTGAGCACGGCGAGGAAGGCGGCGATCTCCGCCGGGTCGGAGGTGACCTCGGCGCGGCCCTCCAGCACCACCGGGTCGCGCGGGTCCTCGGTGGTGACCACGCAGTCGGGCCGCTCGGCGAGGTTGCGCATCTTGCGGGAGCCGACGCTGCTGGAGAACCAGAAGGCGTCGTCCGCCCAGACGCCCCACACCGGCATGACGTGCGGGCGGCCGTCGGGCCGTACCGACGCCACCCAGTAGTCGTGGGAGCCGGTCAGCCGGTCGAGCGCCCATCCCCAGCTGAGGAGGCCGGAGCCCTCGCCCGCGGGCCGGATGCCGTAGCCGGGCATGTACGGGCGCCCGGCGGTCGGGTCGGTCATGGCGCCGTCTCCCTCCGGGGGTGGCCGGTCGTTCCCAGCCTACGGCCGCGGTGGTGTCGGTGGCAGGTGACAGGCTGCCGCCATGACGATCGGGGAGTTGACGCTCGGGCAGTGGCGGGCCGCCACGCCGGGGCAGCGGCGTTCGCTGGCCGCCCGGGCGGCGGAGCACGTGGGGGCGCAGGAGTGGGATCTCGCGCCGGACGATGCCACGGCGCGCCTGGTGCTGCACGGTCGGCCGTTCGCCCTGGTGCCCGGTGGCGAGGCCCGGCTGGGCGTGGACGCGGCGGCGTTCACCCCCACGCCCGAGCAGGCTGCCTCGTACGCGGAGAGCCGGGAGGACCTCGGTTTCCCCGCGGAGATGGCGGAGTACCTGGCGGAGGTGCTGAGCCCGCCGCGCACGGTGCGGCTGCGGCCGCTGCTGGTGGCCGTCGAGCCGTGGACGTTCGAGGAGGAGCCCGGGGAGATCGCCGCGCTGCTCGCCGCGCAGGGGCTGCGGGCGGCGACGCCGGACGAGTGGGAGTGGGCGTGCGGGGCCGGCGCGCGGACGCTCTTCCGCTGGGGCGCCGGTCACCCGGGGACGGACTCGCCGCACGGCTCCCCGGACGGCCCCCAGCACGCGCCGAACGCGTTCGGCCTGCTGATCGGCCGCGACCCGTACGACCCCGAGCTGACCGCCGAACCGGGCGTGTTCCGCGGCGGGGACGGCGGCGCGGCGACCTGCGGCGGGTACGGCTCGTTCCTCGCCTGGCTGCCGCTGGCCACCGCCTACCGGGATCCGGGCCTCGGCGAGCTGCTCGCCGACGACCCGCCGGACAACCTGCTCGTCCGGCCGGTCGCGGAGCTCTGAGCCACCCCGCGGCCGGACGGACGGGCCGCCGTCACCAGCGGTCGTGGACCTGCGGGCGGATGCGGCGGTCGTAGAGCTCCCGGACGGCGTCCAGGGTGGCGTCCGGCAGCGGCGGCAGGCCGGCGGCGGCCGCGTTGGCCCGGGCCTGCCCGGTGTTGCGGGCACCGGGGATGACCGTGGTGACCCCGGGCTGCTGGACGATCCAGCGCAGCGCCGTCTGCGCCGGGGTGGCGCCCTGCGGCGCGAGCGCCGAGAACTCCACCGCGGCCTCGACGCCGGTCGCGAAGTCGACGCCGGAGAAGGTCTCGCCCTGGTCGAAGGCCTCGCCGTGCCGGTTGTAGGTGCGGTGGTCGTCGGCGGAGAAGACGGTGTCGGCGGTGTAGCGGCCGGAGAGCAGCCCGGACGCGAGCGGCACGCGCGCGAGGATGCCCACCCCCGCGGCCGCCGCGGCCGGCAGCACCTGCTCCAGCGGCTTGAGGCGGAACGCGTTCAGGATGATCTGCACGCTCGCCACGCCGGGCCGGGCGATGGCGGTGAGCGCCTCCGCGCAGGTCTCGACGCTGACGCCGTACGCGGCGATCCGGCCCTCGGCGACCAGGGTGTCGAGGGCGTCGAACACCTCGTCGGAGGAGTACACCGGGGTCGGCGGGCAGTGCAGCTGCACCAGGTCGAGCCGGTCGGTGCCCAGGTTGCCGCGTGAACGGTCCGACCAGGCACGGAAGTTGGCGAGGTTGTAGTGCTCCGGGCGCTGCTCGGCGCGACGGCCGAACTTCGTGGCGGTGAAGACGTCCGCGTCCGGACGCTCCTTCAGGTAGCGGCCGATCAGCTGTTCGCTGCGGCCGTCGCCGTAGACGTCGGCGGTGTCGAAGAGGGTGACGCCGGCCTCGACGGAGGCGTCCAGGACGTCCAGGGCGTCCTGCTCGCGGACGTCGCCCCAGTCCGCTCCCAGCTGCCAGGTGCCGAGTCCGACGACGGATACCGGTCGGCCGGTGCGGCCGAGTACACGCTGTTCCATGCCGCGAGCCTCTCATCCCCGCGGGCGGGAGTGCGCGCAGGGGGCCCGGCGCGTGTCCGCGCGGCTGCCGGGCCGTCAGGGCGTCCGGCCGGTACCGCGGCCCAGCAGCAGCGCCACGTCGAGGCCGGCCAGCGCCAGCGCCGCGAGGAACGGCCACCGGCCGGGCGCGGCAGGGGCGAGCGCGGCCGCCACGCAGGCCGTGCCCAGGGCGGCCGCACCGGCCGCGCCCACCGGCCCGCCCGGCCCGAGGACGAGCACCGCCGTCGCTCCCGCCAGGCAGCCCGACGCCAGCGCCGCCGACCGGCGCCGGCCGAGCCGCTGCGGCAGGCCCAGCACGCCCGCGGCGCGGTCCGCCGCGATGTCCGGCAGCACGTTGGCGGCGTGCGCGCCGCAGCCCAGCAGCGCCGCGGCCGCCGTCACCCACCAGGCCGGCCACGGCCGGCCCGGACCCGCCGTCACGAACACCGGCAGCAGCCCGAACGCCACCGCGTACGGCAGCCACGACAGCACCGTGCCCTTGAGCCGCAGGTTGTACGCCCACCCCGCCGCCACCCCGGCGAGGTGCGCGCCGCCCGCGACCGGGCCCGCCGCGGCGAACGAGAGCGGCACCGCCAGCACCAGCGCAGCACCCGCGGCGGCACCGACCGCGGGCGGGGACACGGCCCCACGGGCGAGCGGCTTGTCCGCACGCCCGGCGGCGACGTCCCGGGCGAGGTCGACCCGGTCGTTGCACCAGCCGATCGAGAGCTGACCGGCCGCCACCGCGGCGCCGGTCAGCGCGACGGCCGCGGCGGGACGGCCCGAGCCGGCGGCCAGCAGCACGGCGAAGGCCGTGACGGCGGCAGCGGGCGCCGGATGACAGGCGGCCAGCAGGAGCCCCGGGCGCCACCGCGGACGTGCCGCCGGGCGCCCTGCCGGGCTGACCGCTTCGTCGGACATCCCGTCAGGCTAGGGGCCGCGCCGGGATGGCGCGCGGGCCACGCCCGTTCGTCCCTCTTTCGCCGTATCGGCATGGTTCGTCCCTATCCTGTGGCCATGAGCCGAATCGTGGCGGTGAGCGGGGTGCTGCCGCCCCACCGGTACCCGCAGCACGAGATCACCGAGGCACTCGCCGGGCTGTGCCTGCCGCCCGGCGCGGACCGCGCCCTGCTCGACCGGCTGCACACCGGCGCCGGGGTGACGCACCGCCACCTGGCCCTTCCGCTGGAGCAGTACGCCCGGATCGACGGCTTCGGCCGGGCCAACGACGCCTTCCTGACCGCCGCCCTCGACCTCGGCGAGCAGGCCGCCCGGGCCGCGCTCGCCGAGGCCGGGCTCGACGGCGGGGCCGTCGACCTCGTGGTGTCGACCTCGGTCACGGGGATCGCCGCGCCGTCGGTGGAGGCCCGGCTCGCGGGGCCGCTCGGCCTGCGCCCGGACGTCCGCCGGCTGCCCGTCTTCGGGCTGGGCTGCGCGGCCGGCGCCGCGGGGGTCGCCCGGCTCGCCGACCACCTGGCCGGCCGGCCGGCGCACGCCGCGCTGCTGCTCTCCACGGAGCTGTGCTCGCTCACCCTGCAGCGCGCGGGCACCTCGCGCGCCGACCTGGTGGCGTCCGCGCTGTTCGGCGACGGCGCGGGAGCGCTGGTGGCGGTCGGCGCCGACCATCCGCTGTACGGCAGCTCCCGCGGGCCGCTGGTGGTGGCGGCCCGCAGCAGGCTCTACCCCGGCACCGCGCACCTGCTCGGCTGGGACATCGGCGACCACGGCTTCCGGATCGTGCTGGGCAGCGAACTCCCCGAGCTGACACGGCTGCACGTGGCCGAGGAGGTCGAGTCGTTCCTCGCCGTGCACGACCTGAAGCCCGCCGACGTCTCCGCCTGGATCTGCCACCCGGGCGGGCCGCGGGTGCTCGACGCGCTCGCCGAGGGGCTCGGCCTGCCCGGCACCGCGCTCGCGGCCAGCCGCCGCTCCCTCGCCCGGGTCGGCAACCTGTCGTCCGCCTCCGTGCTGCACATCCTGCGGGACGTCCTGGCCGAAGGCCCTCCGCCGCCCGGATCGACCGGGCTGATGCTGGCGCTCGGCCCGGGCTTCAGCTCCGAACTCGTCCTGCTGAGATGGTGACGCGCCCATGACCTGGTACACGCTGCTCGTCCTGCTGGTCGGCGCCGAGCGGCTCGCCGAGCTCGTCGTCGCCCGCCGGAACACCGCCTGGTGCCTGGCCCTCGGCGGCACCGAGCACGGCCGCGGCCACCACCCGCCGATGGTGCTGCTGCACACGGCGCTGCTGCTCGGCTGCCTGCTCGAACCCGCCGTCGCGGACCGGCCGTTCGTACCGGCCCTGGGCTGGCCGATGCTCGTGCTCGCCCTGGGTGCGCAGGCGGTGCGGTGGTGGTGCATCGCCACGCTGGGCCCGCGCTGGAACACCCGGGTGATCGTGCTGCCCGGCACGCCGCTCGTCGCCCGCGGGCCCTACCGGTGGCTGCGGCACCCCAACTACGCGGCGGTGGTGGTGGAGGGCGCGGCGCTGCCGCTGGTGCACTCGGCATGGGCGACGGCGCTCGGCTTCACCCTGCTGAACGCGTTCCTGCTCGGCGTGCGGATCCGCTGCGAGGAGAACGCGCTCGCCGGGGCCGCCCCGGTGCCGGCCCGGTGATCGACCTGCTGGTGGCCGGCGGCGGCCCCGCCGGCCTGGCGACGGCGGTGCACGCCGCGCTCGCCGGGATGGAGGTTGTGGTGGCCGAGCCCCGTCCCGGGCCGGTCGACAAGGCGTGCGGGGAGGGCCTGATGCCGTCCGCCGTCCGGCACCTGGCGGCCCTCGGGGTGGTGCCGCCCGGGCAGCCGCTGCACGGCATCCGTTACCTGGACGCCGCCGGGGGCGCGAGCGCCGAGGCGGCCTTCCGGCACGGCCACGGCCTGGGGGTGCGGCGCACCGCGCTGCACGCCGCGCTGGCCGCCCGCGCCGCCGAACTCGGCGTCACCGTGCTGCCGCTGCGCGTCGACGGGGTCGAGCACGGCCCGCGCTCCGTCACGGCGGCCGGGGTGACGGCCCGCCACCTGGCCGTCGCCGACGGCCTGCACTCCCCCACCCGCCGCGCGCTCGGCCTGCACCGGCCCGACCGCCCGGGCCGCCCCGCCCGCTACGGGCTGCGCCGCCACTACCCGGTCGCGCCGTGGAGCAGGACGGTCGAGGTGCACTGGTCGGCGCGGGCCGAGGCGTACGTCACGCCGGTCGGCCCGGACCTGGTCGGTGTGGCGCTGCTCACCGCGGACCGCGCGCCGTTCGACGAGCAGCTCGCCCGGTTCCCGCTGCTGGCCGCGCGGCTGCCCGCGGGCGCGGGTACGGCGGTGCGCGGGGCGGGTCCGCTGCGCCAGGGCGTGCGGGCCCGGGTGGCGGGCCGCGCCCTGCTGGTCGGCGACGCCGCCGGCTACCTGGACGCGCTGACGGGCGAGGGCCTCGCGGTCGCCCTGGCCTGCGCGGACGAGCTGGTGCGCTGCCTGCGGAGCGGCCGCCCGGAGGCGTACGAGCGGGCGTGGCGGCGGGCCTCGCGGCGGTACCGGCTGCTCACGGGCTCGCTGCTGTGGGCCCGCGGGCAGCCGCTGCTCGCGCCCCGGATCGTGCCGGCGGCCGCGCGGCTCCCGCTGCTGTTCCGTGCCGGGGTCAACCTGCTGGCGTGAGCGGGCGGTCTGGTCGCCCGGAAGGCGGGTGGTCCGCACCGCCCCCGGGCGCGTCTCCAGGGGACGACGCCGCGCCGCCCCCCGGCCAGGCGCAGGCCCGGGGGCACGGAAGCGCACCGGCGGCACAGGGGGCGCGGGAGGGCTCGGCGGCGGTCGGAAATCCGGGCGAATCGGAACGCCGTACCGTCCAATGACCCACCAATCACTCTCATTTCGGACATAACGCCCTTGTGCGGGACGTCACACCGTCACCGCCGGGGCGCCGCACCACGCCGCCCCACCAGGGGTTTCGAGCGTGTACACGCAATCGGGGCGGCGGACGGGCCGTGGACCGGGCTTGCGTCACGGCCGGGACGTCCCGCAGGCTCTGGCGCTGTGCGGTCCACCCGTTCCGGTTCCGGAGGGTGGGCCCTGTCCGTCAGGGGGGCAGGAAAGGTTCACCCACCGCATGCCCAGAAACTCGAAGCACCGCCGCACCCAGCGGCTCACCGGACGCCGCGTCACCGCCGTGGCGCTCGCCACCGTCGTCGTCGGCACCGGCGCAGCGGCCTGGGCCGCACCGTCCCAGCCGGCCGAGCGCGTCGTCGTCGACGCGCTGACCCTCAGCCCCGCCTCGCCGACCGCCGGCACCCCGGTGACGGCCACCGCCAAGGTCCACGCGACCTCCCGCACCTCCGTCCAGGCGCTGACCGTCGCGGTGCGCTCCGCGAGCGGCGGCAACTTCGACTTCGCCGGCGCCGTCCCCGCCACGCTGGGCTCCGCGCAGCAGACCTTCACGCCGCAGGGCCGGACGTTCCCGGCCGGCAGCTACACCGCGTTCGTGGCCTACAAGGCGAACAACGTGTGGCACAACCTCGCCCCGGTGAAGGCCTTCACGTCGAACGGCACCACGGTGACGCCGAGCCCCACGCCGTCCGCCCCGGCGACCTCCGCGACGCCGACGCCGACCGCGACGGCGACGCCCGGCCCCACCGCGACGGCCACGCCGAAGCCCACGGCCACGCCGACCGCCACCGCCTCGGCGACCGCGAGCGCGACCCCGAAGCCCACCGCCACCCCGACCCCGACCGCGACGCCGTCCGCGACCGCCGCGCCGACCACCGCCGCGCCGGCCACCGGTGCCCCGCTCGGCATCTCGGGCAGCTGGCGCCAGGTCTTCGCCGACGACTTCAACGGCTCGTCGGTGGACTCCGGCAAGTGGACGTCCAACTGGCTGGGCTGCGCGACCTGCACCACCCCGCCGGTGAACACCTCCGAGCTGGCCGCGTACGCGCCCTCGCAGGCCACCGTCAGCGGCGGCAGCCTGCACCTGGTCGCCTCAAAGCAGGCGACCACCGCGAACGGCAAGAGCTACCCGTACCGCTCCGGCATGGTGCAGAGCAACGGCAAGGCGGAGTTCACGTACGGCGCCTACGAGGCCCGGATCTACCTGCCGGCCGCCGGCACCAAGATCGCCAACTGGCCGGCGTTCTGGACGGACGGCCAGAGCTGGCCCGCCGACGGTGAGAACGACATCATGGAGGGCCTCGGCGGCCAGGCCTGCTACCACTACCACTCGCCCTCCGGCGGCCCCGGCTCGTGCGCGGCCGGCGACTACACCGGCTGGCACACCTACGGCGCGGAGTGGGCGCCGGGCTCGGTGACCTACTACTACGACGGCAAGAAGGTGGGCCAGATCACCACCGGCATCACCTCCTCGCCGCACTACCTGATCCTCAACAACGCCGTCGACGGCGGCGACCGCGAGGTCGCGGGCGCCGACATGCAGGTCGACTACGTCAAGGTCTGGCAGCACTGATCCACCCGGACCGTCCCGCAGGGCCCGCACCGGCGCCCGGTCCCGCCCACCGGCGGGGCCGGGCGCCCGGCGTGCGGGCCCTGCGGCGTGCCCGGCGGGGAGCGACAATGCCGGATGGGGACGCACCCCACCAGGAGGACGCCATGGCCCGCCCCGAACCGCGCTGCCCGCACTGCGGCCGGCCGGCCCGCCGGCGCACCACCGACTGGCGCACCCTCCTCGACGAGGGCGCGCTGCGCACCCTCGACCGCCGCCGCCGGCGCGGCCTCGGCGTGCTGGTGGTCTGCTGCCTCGCCCTGCTCCCGTGGATCGGCTACCTCGCGGCGACCCTGCCGGTGCACTACGAGTCGGAGCAGTGGCGGCTGGCCTGGGTGGGGTTCGACCTGGGCCTGCTGACCGCACTCGCGGCGACCGCCTGGTACGGCCTGCGGCGGCGCCGGCTCCTGGTGCCGTGGGCCCTGGTCGCGGCCGTCCTGCTGGTCTGCGACGCGTGGTTCGACGTGATGCTGTCCTGGGGCACCGACGACGTGTGGTGGAGCGTCGCGGCCGCGCTGCTGATCGAGCTGCCGCTCGCCGCGGCCCTGCTCGTCCGGGTGCGGCGGATCCTGCAGCTCATGGTGCGCTACCAGTGGAGCCTCACCGACCTGCCGGGCGACCCGCCGCCGCTCGGCCGGGCACCGCTCTTCCCGGGGCCCCCGCCGGGCGCGGACCAGGACCGCCCGGACTGACCCGCCCCGCCCCGCCGCGGCGGTGGCGGAAAAGGTGGGAAGCACGTCGTTGCCGTCGCCGGAGGCCCGCTGCCAGGCTGCGGGCATGACCTCCCACCGCGTGCTTCTCGTGCTGTTCGACGGGGTGCAGAGCCTCGACGTCACCGGACCGCTCGAAGTGTTCGCCGGTGCAGGTGCCGCCGCGGGCCGCCCCGGCGCGTACGACGTGCGGACGGCCTCGCCCGGCGGGGCGGCCGTGCGGTGCTCCGGCGGGCTGCGCCTGCTGCCGGACGACGACCTGGCGGCCGTCCCCTCCCCGCACACCCTGGTCGTACCGGGCGGCAGCGGCACCCGCGACCCGGATCCCGCCCTGGTGCGGCGGATCGCCGAACTCGCGGCGGGCGCCGAGCGGGTCGTGTCGGTGTGCACCGGGGCGTTCCTGCTGGCCGAGGCCGGGCTGCTGGCCGGGCGGCGGGCGACCACGCACTGGGCGTACTGCGACACCCTCGCCCGCCGCCACCCGTCGACGACCGTCGAACCGGAGCCGATCTTCGTACGGGACGGCCCGGTGTCCACCTCGGCCGGGGTGACGGCCGGGATCGACCTCGCGCTGGCCCTGGTGGAGGAGGACCTCGGCCTGGCGACGGCGCTCACCGTCGCCCGCCACCTGGTGGTCTTCCTGCGCCGTCCGGGCGGGCAGGCGCAGTTCAGCGCGCCGCTGGCGGCCCAGCTCGCCAGACGGGACGGGCTCCGCGACGTGCAGCGGTGGATCACCGAGCACCCGGACGCCGACCTGTCGGTTCCCGCACTGGCCGCCCGGGCCGCCCTGTCCCCGCGCCAGTTCACGCGGGTCTTCACCGCGGAGACCGGCGTCACGCCCGGCCGCTACGCCGACCGTGTGCGGCTGGAGACCGCGCGCCGCCTGCTGGAGGAGACCTCGGACGGCATCGAGCAGATCGCCCGGGCGGCCGGGTACGGCACGCCGGAGCCGATGCGCCGCGCGTTCCTGCGGAGCGTCGGCGTCCCGCCGACCGGCTACCGCCGCCGCCTGCGGCCCGCACCCGCACCCGTCCCCGGCACCGTGCCGGGGACCGACTGAGAGGGGTTCCGCATGCAGATCGCGGTCCTGCTGTACGACCGGTTCACCGCGCTCGACGCCGTCGGCCCGTACGAGGTGCTGTCCCGGCTGCCCGGGGCGGACGTGGTCTTCACGGCCGCCCGGCGCGGCCCGGTGCGCACGGAGACGGGCTTCCTCTCCCTGGTCGCGGACGCCGCGCTCGACGAGGTGACCGCGCCGGACGTGCTGGTCGTACCGGGCGGGCCCGGCCAGCCGGCGCTGATGGCCGACGAGGAACTGCTGGCCTGGCTGCGCGCCGTCGACGCCGGCACCACCTGGACGGCCTCGGTGTGCACCGGCTCCCTGCTGCTGGCCGCCGCCGGCCTCCTCACCGGGCGCCGGGCGACCTCGCACTGGCTGGCGGTCGACGCCCTCGCGGCCCTGGGTGCCGTGCCGGTCACCGAGCGGGTGGTGGTCGACGGCCGCTACGCCACGGCCGCCGGGGTCTCCGCCGGCATCGATCTCGGCCTCCGGCTGGCGGCCCGGATCGCGGGCGAGCGGGTGGCGCAGGCCGTCCAGCTCGGCCTGGAGTACGACCCGCAGCCGCCGTTCGACGCGGGCTCGCCGCGGACCGCACCGCCCGGGGTGGTCGCCGCCCTCCGCGCCGACCGGGCGCGCATCCTCGGCACCTGACGGCGCCGCGCGCCCGCCGTCCGGGCCGTCCTCCGTGCCGCCCGGCGGCCCGCGGGCGACACTGGGGGTATGGCAGCATCTGCGGAGCGCAGCGGCGGGGACATCTTCCACCCGCCCGTCGTGGTGCGGCCGCCCACCCGTGGCGCGCACCCGTACCGGCGGGTGGAGATCTACGGCCGCCCCGTCGGCCGCGCGTACGGTGCGGAGGACGTGGCGGAGTTCCTCCGGCGGGCCGGCGTGGTGGAGCCCGACCTCGACGACCCCGACCTCGTCGGCTGGCAGGGCGGCGACCGCACGGTGTGGTCCACGGCCTGACCCGCCCGCCCGGCGCAGCGGCATCCCCGGCGCAGCGGCAGCGTGCGGCGCAGCGGGGCGGGGCAGCGTGCGGCGGGGCCGGGCCGGTGGCGCCATCCAGGGCAATCGCACCACCCCATCTGCGGACGGGCGGGCTCCTGGGGTGGCCGGGCGGGCGGCGGCGGGCGGTAGTGGAGGGGACCGTACCCGCCCGGTGAAGGAGTCCCGATGTCCAAGGTCCGCGCGGCCGCCGCTCTCGCCGCCCTCCTGCTCGCCGCCGTGTGCGCCGCGTGCGCGCCCGGCGACCCGCGGATCTCGCCGCTGCCCGGCCGGCCGGCCCAGCAGGAGTCCGGCACGGCGAGCCCGGGCGCGGCCGCCGGGGACGGATCCGAGGCGCCGGAGCAGCAGGTGCCGGAGCCGCAGGTGCCGGGCATCCAGGTGGCGCTCGCGGCGGACGCGGGGTTCGGTCCGATCCTGGTCGACGCGCAGGGCCGCACGCTGTACCTCTACGAGGGCGACACCTCGACCCGGTCGACCTGCTACGAGGACTGCGCGACGATGTGGCCGCCGCTGACCACGCCGGGCTTCCCGACGGCCGGTCCCGGGGTCGACGACGGCCTGCTGGGCGTGGGGCAGCGGACGGACGGGACCTCGCAGGTGCTCTACAAGGGCCACCCGCTGTACTACTTCGCCGAGGACGCGGCGCCGGGCGAGGCGGGCGGGCTGGCGCTCGCCCGGTGGTTCCCGGTGGACGCCGTGGGTGACCGGGTGTCGGGCGGCTGAGGCCCGCGGGGGCGGCGGTCGGTGGTGTCCGAACCGCACTGAATGCCGGTCTGCACGGATTCCGGCCCGTGAACGGATCGGAACAATCCGGCCCGGCAATCTCCGGCGGCCCGCTCATCGTCATGCGCCGGAGCGATTTTCCATGCACGGCCGAGAATGCTCAGGGAATGCTCAGATCTCTGAATCTCCCGAGAATCTGCACATCCGTCAAATGTGCTGCCATCACGGCGAATTGACGCATTTCTTCAGCCGCTGACACATTCGGCGGTGTAACTATTCGGATTCACGGTCTTCTGCTGGGGGAATTCCCCTGTCTAGCCTTGGGCGGCTCTCAACCCCTGCCATTTCTGCGAGAGGTCCCACCCACCCATGGCTTCTGTTGACCAGCTCGTCCAGTCGTCCGCCCCGCCGGAGGGCGGCGGCCGCTCGCTGCGCCGCGAGGTCGGCCTCATCGGCCTCCTCTGGGCGTCCGTCGGCTCGATCATCGGCTCCGGCTGGCTCTACGGCGCGAAGAACGCCGTCATGGTCGCCGGCCCCGCCGCCCTCGTCTCCTGGGGCATCGGCGCGGTCGCGATCGTGCTGCTCGCCTTCGTGCACGCCGAGCTCGGCGGCCTCTTCCCGGTCGCCGGCGGCACCGCCCGCTACCCGCACTACGCCTTCGGCGGCCTCGCCGGCATGTCGTTCGGCTGGTTCTCCTGGCTCCAGGCCGCGACGGTCGCCCCCATCGAGGTCGAGGCGATGATCGGCTACGCCGGTCACTGGGACTTCGCCAAGGGCTTCCTCGCCGACAACGGCACCCTCACGGTCAGCGGCTTCGTCGTCGCCGTGCTGCTGATGGGCGTCTTCGTCGCGGTCAACTTCCTCGGCGTCCGCGTGCTGGCCCACACCAACTCCGCGGCGACCTGGCTGAAGATCTTCATCCCGCTGCTCACGATCTTCGTGCTCGCCCTCACCAACTTCCACGGCGGCAACTTCACCTCGCACGGCTTCGCGCCGTTCGGCATCAAGGGCGTGCTCGCCGCCATCAGCACCAGCGGCATCATCTTCGCGCTGCTCGGCTTCGAGCAGGCCATCCAGCTGGCCGGCGAGAGCCGCAACCCCAAGCGCGACATCCCCCGCGCGGTGCTCGGCTCGGTCGCCATCGGCACCCTCGTGTACGTGCTGCTGCAGGTCGTCTTCATCGCCGCGCTGCCCGCCGGCGCCTTCGCCCACGGCTGGGAGAACCTCGACTTCCCGGGGATCAGCGGCCCGTTCGCCGGCCTCGCCACCCTGGTCGGCCTCGGCTGGCTCTCCTGGGTGCTGTACTTCGACGCCATCGTCTCCCCCGGCGGCACCGGCCTGATCTACACGACCTCCACCTCGCGCATCTCCTACGGCCTCAGCAGGAACGGCTACGCACCGCAGCTCTTCGAGCGCGTCGACCGGCGCGGCGTGCCGTGGTTCGGCCTGACGATCTCCTTCGTCACCGGCGTCGTCTGCTTCCTGCCGTTCCCGAGCTGGCAGGAGCTGGTCGGCTTCATCACCTCCGCCTCGGTGCTGATGTACGCGGGCGCGCCGCTCGCCTTCGGCGCGCTGCGCCGCCGCCTGCCGGACCGCGAGCGCTCGTACCGGCTGCCGTTCGGCGACGTCGTCGCCCCGCTGTCGTTCGTCGTCGCCAGCCTGATCATCTACTGGACCGGCTGGCACACCCTGGCCCGTCTGGGCATCGCCATCGTGATCGGCTACCTGCTGCTCGGCGGCTACGCCGCGTACGCCGTCCGCAAGGGCCTGCCGAACGCGCCCCGGCTCGACTGGCGGCCCGCGCAGTGGCTGCCGGTCTACCTGCTGGGCCTGGGCGTGCTCTCCTGGCAGGGCGGCTTCGGCGAGGGCGCCGGCCGCATCCCGATGTGGTGGGACATGGCCCTGGTCGCGGCGTTCGCGCTCGGCATCTACCTCTGGGCGATCCGGGTCGCGCTGCCGGCCGACGCGATCGAGCGGACCGTCGAGGACGTCGAGGTGGTCGACGAGGGCGGCCACTGACCCCCGCACCCTGCCCGGAGCCCGGCCGCCGCCACCGGCCGGGCTCCTCCGGTTGTGGGCCGCCCGGGGCGGTGGTCGACTCGACGACGGTGGCAGTGCGGCCGGCCGACGGCGCCGCGCCGCCGCCACCGGCAGGCCGCACCCCGAGGAGGCCCACCCGTCATGTCCGAAGCCCGTGTCCCCCCCACCACCAACAACGCCGGCGTCCCGGTCGAGAGCGACTCGGACTCCCTGACCGCCGGCGCGCTCGGCCCGATCCTGCTGCACGACCACTACCTGATCGAGAAGATGGCCCAGTTCAACCGGGAGCGAGTGCCCGAGCGGGTGGTGCACGCGAAGGGCGGCGGAGCGTACGGCGTCCTCCAGGTGACGCAGGACGTCAGCCGGTACACCAGGGCCGACCTCTTCCAGCCCGGGAAGACGACGGAGATGCTGGCCCGCTTCTCCACCGTCGCCGGCGAGCTCGGCACCCCCGACACCTGGCGCGACCCGCGCGGGTTCGCGCTGAAGTTCTACACCGAGCACGGCAACTACGACCTGGTCGGCAACAACACACCGGTCTTCTTCGTCCGTGACCCGATCAAGTTCCAGGACTTCATCCGCTCGCAGAAGCGGCGCCCCGACTCCCACGTGCGCGACCACGACATGCAGTGGGACTTCTGGACGCTCTCCCCGGAATCCGCCCACATGGTGACCTGGCTGATGAGCGACCGCGGGATCCCGAAGTCCTGGCGGCACATGAACGGCTACGGCTCGCACACGTACAGCTGGGTCAACGCGGACGGCGAGCGGTTCTGGGTGAAGTACCACTTCAAGACCGACCAGGGCATCGAGTTCCTCACCCAGGAGGCCGCCGACCGGACGGCCGGCGAGGACGGCGACGCGCACCTGCGCGACCTGTACGAGTCGATCGAGCGCGGCGAGCACCCCTCGTGGACGCTGTACGTGCAGGTCATGCCGTTCGACGACGCGTGGGGTTACCGGTTCGACCCGTTCGACCTGACCAAGGTGTGGCCGCACGGCGACCACCCGCTGATCGAGGTCGGCCGGATGACGCTCAACCGCAACCCCGACAACTACCACGTGCACATCGAGCAGGCGGCGTTCGAGCCGTCCAACCTGGTGCCCGGCATCGGCGTCTCGCCGGACAAGATGCTGCTCGGCCGGATCTTCTCCTACCCGGACACCCACCGGTACCGGATCGGCCCCAACTACGCGCAGCTGCCGCCCAACCGGGCGCACGTGCCGGTGCACTCCTACGCCAAGGACGGGCCGATGCGCTTCGACGCCTCGCGGGCGGACACCCCGTACGCGCCGAACTCGTACGGCGGCCCCGCCGCCCGGCCCGAGCTGTGGGGCGAGCCGCTGGGCTGGGACGTCGCCGGGCGGATGGTCCGCGAGGCGCACCCGCTGCACCGCGAGGACGACGACTGGGGGCAGGCCGGCACGCTGGTGCGCCACGTGCTGGACGACGCCGCGCGCGAGCGGCTCGTCGGCAACGCCGCCGGGCACCTGGGGAAGGGCGTGTCGGCCCCGGTGCTGGCGCGGGCGCTGGAGTACTGGCGCAAGATCGACAAGGACCTCGGCGACCGGATCGCCGTCGCCGTCGGGAGCGGCTGACACCCGCCCCGTGCACGCGGAGCCGCCCCGGGCCGTGGAGCCCGGGGCGGCTCCGTGCGTGCCCGCCCGGGGCGGCGGCCGTTGACAACGGGGACACCGCGCAGCGAAGCTAAGCAAGCGCTTAGTCAGCCGCGCACGACACCCAGGACACGAACCCCACCCGAGGCGAGGCCCATGAGCGACACCCCCGACACCCCACCCGGTCTCGACCTCGTACGACTGCGTGAACGGCTCGACGCCGACCTGCCCGGCCTCGTCACCGGCCCGCTCCGCGCCCGGCTCTTCGAAGGCGGCAGGTCCAACCTGACGTACCTCCTGGAGGACGGCACCGGCCGGTGGGTGCTGCGGCGGCCGCCGCTCGGCCACGTCCTCGCCACCGCCCACGACATGACCCGCGAGCACACCGTGCTCGCCGCCCTCCACCCCACCCGGGTGCCCGTGCCCCGGCCGCTGCTCCTCGTCGGCGACGACACCGTCACCGGGGCGCCCTTCTACCTCATGGAGTACGTCGCCGGCACCCCGCACCGGGACGCCGCCGCCCTCGCCGCCCTCGGCACCGACCGGGTGCGCGCCCTCGGACTCCGGCTCGTCGACACCCTCGTCGACCTGCACGCCGTCGACCCCGAGGCCGTCGGTCTCGGCGCCTTCGGCCGTCCCGAGGGATTCCTGGAACGCCAGCTGCGCCGCTGGGGCAAGCAGCTCGACGCCTCCCGCAGCCGTGACGTCGCCGGCATCGACGACCTCCACGCCGGACTCGCCCGCACCCTGCCGGAATCACCCGCACCCGCGATCGTGCACGGCGACTACCGGCTCGACAACGTGCTCGTCGGCGACGACGACCGGATCACCGCCGTCCTCGACTGGGAGATGTCCACCCTCGGCGACCCGATCACCGACCTCGGCCTGCTCGTGATGTACACCGAGCTCGCCCGCCGCTTCGACGGCGCCCTGCCCGGCGCCGCCCTCGCCGAGGGCTTCCCCACGACCGCGGAACTCGTCGCACGCTACGCCGACGGCTCCGGCCGGGACGTCTCCGCGCTCGGCTGGTACGTCGGCTTCGCCTCGTTCAAGCTCGCCGTCGTGCTGGAGGGCATCCACTACCGCTGGAACCAGGGCGGCACCGTCGGCACCGGCTTCGACCGGGTCGGCGAACTCGTCCCGCTCTTCGTACAGTTCGGCCTCGACGCCCTCAAGGAGCGCTGACCCGTGGACTTCGCCTTCGACACCCGCACCGAGGAACTCCGCTCCCGGCTCCTCGACTTCATGGACGAGCACGTGTACCCGGCCGAGGCCGTGCTCGCCGCCCAGCTCGCCGACCCCGCCCGCACCCCGTGGACCGTCCCCCCGGTCGTCGCCGAACTCCAGGCCGCCGCCAAGGAACGCGGACTCTGGAACCTCTTCCTGCCCGGCGAGGCCGGCGCCGGCCTCACCAACCTCCAGTACGCGCCGCTCGCCGAGATCACCGGCCGCTCCTCGCTGCTCGCCCCGGCCGCACTCAACTGCGCCGCCCCGGACACCGGCAACATGGAGGTGCTCGACCAGTTCGGCGACGAGGCGCAGCGCAAGCAGTGGCTGGAACCCCTGCTCACCGGCGGGATCCGCTCCGCGTTCGCCATGACCGAGCCGGACGTCGCCTCCTCCGACGCCTCCAACATCACCACCCGCATCGTCCGCGACGGCGACGAGTACGTCGTCGACGGCCGCAAGTGGTACATCACCGGCGCCATGAACCCGAACTGCCGGATCTTCATCGTCATGGGCAAGAGCGACCCGGACGCGCCCAAGCACCGGCAGCAGTCGATGATCCTGGTGCCGCGCGACACCCCGGGCGTCACCGTGCAGCGCGGCATGAAGGTCTTCGGCTTCGACGACCAGGACCACGGCGGCCACGCCGAGGTGGTGTTCGAGAACGTCCGGGTGCCGGCCGCGAACCTCATCGGCGAGGAGGGCTCCGGCTTCGCGATCGCCCAGGCCCGGCTCGGGCCCGGCCGCATCCACCACTGCATGCGGGCGATCGGCATCGCCGAGCGGGCGCTGGAGCTGATGTGCCGCCGCGTCACCGACCGGGTCGCGTTCGGCCGGCCGCTCTCCGAGCAGGGCGTCGTGCAGGACTGGATCGCCGAGTCCCGGGTGCGGATCGAGCAGGCGCGCCTGCTCGTCCTCAAGACCGCCTGGCTGATGGACACCGTCGGCAACCGCGGCGCCCACACCGAGATCCAGGCCATCAAGATCGTGGTGCCGCAGACCGTCGAGTGGATCCTCGACAAGGCCGTCCAGGCGCACGGCGCCGCCGGCGTCAGCCAGGACACCCCGCTCGCCCACGCCTGGGCCGGCAACCGCACGCTGCGCCTCGCCGACGGGCCGGACGAGGTGCACCGCCGGTCCCTCGCCCACCGCGAACTCAAGCGCTACCAGCCGAAGGGCGACTGACATGGAGACCGACCTGCAGGCCCGGGTCGCGGCCCTGCTCGCCGCCCACGACCCCGCCACCACCGACCGCACCGACTTCCTGCGGGCCCGCTTCGACGCCGGCCTCGCCTGGGTGCACTTCCCCGAGGGCCTCGGCGGCCTCGGCGTCCCGCGCGCCCTCCAGGCCGTCGTCGACGCCGCACTCGCCGCGGCCGGCGCACCCGACAACGAGCCCCGCCGCATCGGCATCGGCCTCGGCATGGCCGCGCCGACCATCCTCGCGTACGGCACCGACGAGCAGAAGCGGCGCTTCCTGCGGCCGCTGTGGACCGGCGAGGAGGTGTGGTGCCAGCTCTTCTCCGAGCCCGGCGCCGGCTCCGACCTCGCCGCGCTCGGCACCCGCGCCGTCCTCGACGGCGACACCTGGACGGTCGACGGCCAGAAGGTGTGGACCTCCAGCGCGCACACCGCCCGCTGGGCGATCCTCATCGCCCGCACCGACCCCGACGTGCCCAAGCACCGCGGCATCACGTACTTCGTCTGCGACATGACCGACCCCGGGGTCGACGTCCGCCCGCTGCGGCAGATCACCGGCGAGGCCGAGTTCAACGAGGTCTTCCTGACCGGTGTGCGGATCCCCGACGCGCACCGCCTCGGCGCCGTCGGCGAGGGATGGCAGGTCGCCCAGACCACCCTCAACAACGAGCGCGTCGCCATCGGCGGCCAGGCCGCGCCGCGCGAGGCCGGCATGATCGGCGTCGTCGCCGGCACCTGGCGCGACCGCCCCGAACGGCGCACCGCCGACCTCCACCAGCGCCTCCTCAGGGGCTGGGTCGACAGCGAGGTCGCCCGCCTCACCGGCGAACGCCTGCGCCAGCAGCTCACCTCGGGCCAGCCCGGCCCGGAGGGCGCCGCGATGAAGCTCGCGTTCGCCCGCCTCGCCCAGGAGTTGAGCGGCCTGGAGGTCGAACTCCTCGGCGAGGACGGCCTCGCGTACGACGACTGGACGATGGTGCGGCCCGACCACGTCGACTTCACCGGCCGCGGGGCCGGCTACCGCTACCTGCGGGCCAAGGGCAACTCCGTCGAGGGCGGCACCTCGGAGATCCTGCGGAACATCATCGCCGAGCGCGTGCTCGGCCTGCCCGGCGAGCCGCGCACCGACAAGAACGTGCCCTGGAAGGAGCTGCCGCGATGACCGCAGCGGACCTGCTGTACTCCGAGGTCGAGGACGAACTCCGCGCCAGCGTACGGGCGCTGCTCGCCGACCACTGCCCGCCCGACGCGATCCTCGGCCGCTGCGAGGGCCCGGCGCCCTACGACCCGGCGCTGTGGCGCAAGCTCGCCGCCGACCTCGGCGCGGCCGGCCTCCAGGTGCCCGAGGCGCAGGGCGGCGCCGGCGCCTCGCTCCGCGAGACCGCCGTGGTGCTGGAGGAACTGGGCCGCAGCGCCGCCCCGGTGCCCTTCCTCGGCAGCGCGGTGCTCGCCACCACCGCCCTGCTCGCCTGCGGCGCCGACGGGTTGACGCCGGCGCTGGCCGACGGCGGCCGGACGGCGACCCTCGCGGTACCGCTGTCGGCCGCACCCGGCGACCCGTACCCGGCGACCGTCCGCGTCGACGGCGCGGGCACGCTGGGCGGCCGGATCACCTCGGTCGCCGACGCGCTCACCGCCGACGTGCTGCTGGTGCCCGCCACCGGGCCGGACGGCGCCGCGCTGTACGCGGTGGAGGCGGCCGCGGCCGGGCTCTCCGTCTCCCGGCGGACCTCGCTGGACCTCACCCGGCCGCTCGCCGACGTGACGCTGACCGGGGTGCCCGGGCGGCGCCTCGCCGCCGGGCCGGCCGCCGAGGAGGCCGTCCGGCAGGCCCTGCTGACCGGGGCCGGCCTGCTCGCCTCGGAGCAGCTCGGCATCGCCGAGTGGTGCCTGGCGACCACCGTGGCGTACCTGAAGGACCGGACGCAGTTCGCCCGGCCGCTGGGGTCCTTCCAGGCGCTCAAGCACCGGCTGGCCGACCTGTGGCTGGACACCGTCGGTGCCCGCGCGGCCGCCCGGTACGCGGCCGACACGCTGGCCCGCGGCGACGCGGACGCGGCCGTCGCCGTGGCCGTCGCGCAGGCGCACTGCGGGGCACTGGCCGTCCGCGCCGCCGAGGAGTGCGTGCAGCTGCACGGCGGCATCGGCATGACGTGGGAGCACCCGGCGCACCTCTACCTGAAGCGCGCCAAGGCCGACCAGATCGCCCTGGGCACGCCCGGCGCGCACCGGGCGGCGCTGGCCGCACTGGTGGACCTCCCGGCGCCCGCGGCGAACTGACGCCCGTTCACACCGTGCCGCACCACCGCCCGGTGGTGCGGCACGGTGCCGTCACGGGCCGCGGGGCGCCGGGCCGGCGGCCACGTTTGTCATGACCGGACCGATCGGCGAGAATCCGCGCCATGACCTCCGTGATCCGCCATGTGACGATCGACTGCGCCGACCCCTACGCGCTCGCCCGCTTCTGGTCGCAGGTGCTGGACCGCCCGCTGCACGACGACGACCGGCCCGGCGACCCCATGGCGCTGATCGGGACAGGGGACTCCGGGCTGCTGTTCGTCGCGGTGCCGGACGCGAAGACCGTCAAGAACCGCGTGCACCTGGACGTCCAGCCGCAGGACCGGACGCGCGACGAGGAGGTGGAGCGCCTGCTCGCCCTCGGCGCGACGCTGGTCGACGACCGGCGCAACCCGGACGGCACGGGCTGGGCCGTCCTCGCCGACCCGGAGGGCAACGAGTTCTGCGTGGAGCGCAGCGCGGCGGAGCGCGCGGGCTGAACCGGACCGGACGACGCCGGTGCCCCCGCCCCGTCTCCGGGCGGGGGCACCGGCGGTCCGTCAGGGGTGCACGGTGAGGCGGCCGATCGAGAAGCCGTCGGCGACCCGCTGGACGCCCTCCGCGGCCCGGTCGAACGGCAGCCGCTCGCCGATCAGCGGCTTGACGACGCCCTTCGCGGCGAGCGCGGTGAGTTCGGCGTGGCAGTCGCGGACGGCCTGCGGGTCCTGCGTGTTGTACAGGCCCCAGTGCAGGCCCAGGATCGCGTAGTTCTTCACCAGCGCGTGGTTGAGCGCGGGCGCCGGGATGGTGCCGCCGGCGAAGCCGACGACGAGGATGCGGCCCTCGAACGCGACGCACTTGGCGGAGCCGGTGTAGGCGTCGCCGCCGACCGGGTCGAAGACCACGTCGGCGCCGCGGCCGCCGGTGGCCTGCTTGACCGCGGCGACGAAGTCCTCGGTGCGCCGGTCGACGACCAGGTCGGCGCCGAGCGCGGCGGCGGCCGCGGCCTTCTCCGGGCCGCCGACCACGGCGATCACGGTGGCGCCGGCCGCCTTGCCGAGCTGGACGGTGGCGCTGCCGACGCCACCGGCCGCGGCGTGCACGAGGAGGGTCTCGCCGGCCTGCAGCCGGGCCCGGCGGTGCAGGCCGAACCACGCGGTCTGGTAGCCGATGTGCAGGGCGGCGGCCTCGGCGTCGTCCAGGGCGGGCGGGGCGGCGAAGGCCGCGGCGGCGTCCATCAGCGCGTACTCGGCGAAGGCGCCGGAGGGCAGCACCGCCGTGCCGACGACGCGCTCGCCGGCCCGGTCGCCGCCGACGACCTCGCCGCACAGCTCGACGCCCGGGGTGAAGGGCAGCGGCGGGCGCACCTGGTAGTGGCCGCGGCACATCAGCGCGTCGGGGAAGTTGACGTTCGCGGCCCGTACGCGGACGAGCAGCTGACCGGCGGCCGGTTCGGGCCGTCCGGTCTCGGTCTGCACCATCACGGCGGTGGGCTCGCCGAGTCCGGCGACCTGCCAGGCCTTCATGCGAGGGCTCCTTCGCTGCGTTCGATGGCCTGCTGGAGGTGGTTCATGCCCTTGATCCAGCGGTCCGGGGTGGTGGCGCGGGCCGCGTAGTAGTCGGCGACCTGCGGGTGCGGGAGGATCAGGAACCGTTCCTCCGCGACGGCCTGGACGACGGCCGCCGCGACGTCCTCGGGCTCGATGGCGTCGGGGCGCAGCAGGACGTCGCCGGCCGCGCCGGTGTGCCGCAGCATGGCGGTGTTGACGCCCTGCGGGCAGAGCGCGTGCACGCGGACACCGCGGTGCCGGTAGGTGGCGGAGAGCCACTCGGCGAAGGCCACCGCGCCGTGCTTGGTGACGGCGTACGGGGCGGAGCCGAGCATGGTGAGCAGGCCGGCGGCGGAGGCGGTGGCCACGAAGCGGCCCTCACCGCGCTCCAGCCAGTCGGGGAGGAGGAGTTCGGCGGCGCGGACGTGCGACATGACGTTGACGTCCCAGGCCCGGGACCAGGCCTCGGGCCCGGCGTCGGCGCCGCCGGTGGTGGCGATGCCGGCGTTGGCGCAGTAGACGTCGATCGTGCCGAGGGCGGCGCGGGCGGTGTCGACGAGGGCGGCGACGCCTTCGGCGGAGGCGGCGTCGCCGGGGGCGGCGACGCCGCCGATCCGGGCGGCCGTCCGGTGGGCGGCGTCGGCGTCGAGGTCGTTGACGACGACCCGGGCGCCCTCGGCGGCGAAGGCGGTGGCGAGGGCCGCGCCGATGCCCTGCCCGGCGCCGGTGACGACGACGCCGCGGCCGGCGAGGGCGGTCACAGTCCGCCGCCGAGGGTGACGCCGCCGTCGACGACGAGGGTCTGGCCGGTGATCCAGCCGGCGTCCTGGGAGAGGAGGAAGGCGACGGCGCCGGCGACGTCCTCGGGCAGGCCGAGCCGACGGAGCGGGTAGGCGCGGACGACCTCCTCCTCCCGGCCCTCGAAGAGCGCCTCGGCGAACTTCGTTTTGACGACGGCCGGGGCCACCGCGTTGACCCGGATGCCGGGGCCGAGTTCGGCGGCGAGCTCCATGGTGAGGCGGATGATCGCGGCCTTGCTGACGCCGTACATGCCGATGCCGGCGGAGGAGCGGATGCCGGCGATGGAGGCGACGTTGACCACCGCGCCGCCGTGCTCGCCCATCCACGCGGTGTGGGCGCGGCGGGTCCAGGCGAGCGGCGCGAGCACGTTGACGGCGAGGATCTTGGCGGCCAGCCCGGGGTCGGTGTCGAGCACCGGGCCGTAGGCGGGGTTGATGCCGGTGTTGTTGACCAGCAGGTCGAGGCGGCCGAAGGCCTCCATGGTGCGGTCGACGGCGTCCTGCTGGTGCGCCGCGTCGTCCGCCTTGCCGGCGACGGCTATCGCGTGGTCGGGGCCGCCCAGGTCGCGTACGGCGTCGGCCAGCGGCTCGGGGTTCCGGGCGGTGATGCAGACCTTCGCGCCGCGCTGGACGAGCTCGCGGGCGATGCCGAGGCCGATGCCCCGGCTCGCCCCGGTGACCAGGGCCACCTGGCCCTTGAACGAGGGTGTCATCGACTGACCTTTCGCCGCACGTGAATTCGACAGGGTGGTGACTAAGCGCTTGCTTAGCATGGTGACGGCGGGCCACACTGTCAACAGCCGGGCAGCCGCCGGCCTTGATCCATCTGCGAGGATTGACGCCATGACCGATCAGGCAACCGCCGGCATGTGGCCCGGGGACCGCACCGAGGCCCCCCGGCGGCTGCTGCTGGCCGCCGTGGAGTCCTTCGCCCGCCGGGGATACCACGCCACCACCACCCGCGACATCGCCACCGCCGCCGGCATGAGCCCCGCGGCGCTCTACATCCACTATCCGTCGAAGGCCGCGCTGCTCTCCGAGATCAGCCGCACCGGCCACCGCTCCACCCTCGACCTGGTCGAGAAGGCCGAGGCGAGCAGCCCCGACCCGGTCGCGCAGATGCGGCGCCTCGCGGAGGACTTCACCGCCTGGCACGCCCGCGGCCACACCGTCGGCAGGATCGTCAACAACGAGCTGCACGCGCTGCCGGAGGACGCCTTCGCCGAGGTCGCCGCGCTGCGCATCCGCATCGAGGACACCGTGCGCCGGATCATCGAGCAGGGGGTCGCCGACGGCGTCTTCGAGGTGCCGGACGCCCGCACCGCGGCCCGCGCCGTCACCTCGCTCGGCATCGACGTCGCCCGCTGGTACACCGACCGCTCCACCGAGTCGCCGGAGGAGCTGGGCCGCCGCTACGGCGTGCTGGTGCTGCGGATGCTGGGGGCCCCTCCGGCGGCCTGACCCGGGGCCGCGCGCCGGCCGACAGCTTCCCCGCCCTCGCCATTTAGGTTAGGCTCACCTAACCTAAATGAGGGAGGATGCATGTCCGACACCGGGAACCGCTCTGCCCGCACCACCGGGACCGGCATCGCGCGGACCGCCGACGACACGCCCACCGCGGCCGAACGGCTGCGCACACTGGTGGAGTTCGCCTCCTCCGTGGTCCTGGACGTGCCCGGCATCGACCTCGCCGAGCGGCCCGGCCTGCCACCCCTGGTCGGCTGCGCCGTGCTGCCCGACGGCGCGGTCGCCGTCCTGGTCGAGGAGACCTCGCCGCTGCACCGGCTCGCCACCCTCGCCCGCGGCGAGCGGCTCACCGGCGAGCTCGACGCGGTGGACGTCGCCCCGGTCGCGATGCCGCACCGCATCCGCGGCCGCGCCTCCGTCCAGGGCCCGCTCACCGTGCCCGGGCGGACCACGCCGGCCCGGATCTCGGCGCTCTTCCCGGGCCGCCGCGCGGCCGGGCACGTCCTGCTCCGCCTGCAGCCCGAACACCTGGCCGTGGAGGACCTGTGGGGCTCCGAGTGCTGCGTGGACCCGGCGGAGTTCGCGGCGGCCGCACCCGACCCGGTCGTCCGCGAGGAGGCCGGCCTGCTGCAGCACCTCGACACCGCCCACGCCGACCAGGTGCGGCGCCTCGCGCAGGGCGCGGCCCGCGGGCGCGGCATCCCGGCGCCGTACGCGGTGCGGCCCGTCGCGCTGGACAGGTTCGGGCTGCGGGTGCGGCTGCTGGCACCCGGCGACCGGGTCGTCGACGCCCGCTTCGACTTCCGCCGGCCACTGCGCTCCCCCGAGGAACTGCCGGAGGCCATGCACCGGCTGTTCGCCCACGCCCCGACGGGCTGACCCCGCACACCGCGCACCGCACCCCGGCCGACCGACCGACCGCGCACGGTCTGGAGGGCCCCGGCGGGCCCCTGCGGGCCGGGAGTGCCTGTCGGCCGCGGGCCCGGTCAGGCGCCGGCCGCGGGGCCGATCACCGAGAAGTGGCCGCCCTCGGCGTCCCGCAGGCGGGCCGTCCGCCCGTACGGGGTGTCGCCGGCCGGCTCCGCGACGCTGCCGCCCAGCTCGACGGCCCGCCGCACCGCCCCGTCCGTGTCGGCGACGGAGAAGAACACCTCCCAGTGGGGCCCCGTGCCCAGCGCGGCCCGCAGCGCGGCCACGCTCCGGCCCTCGGAGCGCAGCACCACGCGCTCGTGCTCGTAGCGGACCTCGAAGTGGTCGATGTCGCGGTCGTCCCAGCGGAACACCTCGCCGTAGAACAGCGCGGCCGCGAACGGGTCGGGGGTGCGCAGCTCGATCCAGACCGGCGCGCCCGGCGCCTTCATCCACGTCTCGACGCCCGGCTCGCCCTCCCACATCCCGAAGGAGGCCCCCTGCGGGTCGGCGGCGAGGGCCACCCGCCCGGCGTCGAACGCGATCGGGCCGACGCCGAGCGTGCCGCCGCGCTCGCGGACGCTCTCGGTGGCCCGGTCGGCGCTCTCGGTGCCGAAGTACGTCGTCCAGGCGACGGGCGGCTGCCAGTCGCCCGCCATCACGCCGAGCCCGGCCACCTCGACGCCGTCGACGACCGCCCACACGTAGGGGCCCCAGCGGTCCGGCCCGGGCTGGAAGGTCCACCCGAGGAGCGGGCCGTAGAAGGACTGCGCGGCTTCGAGGTCGTGGGCCATCAGGCTCACCCAGCACGGCACCGCGGGCACGCACCGCACCCTGACCCTCTGCTCACCCATGCGGGCGTCTCCTTCCGGTTCGTGGCCCTGCCCAGCCTAGGGGCCCGGGGTGTCGGCGCCGTGGTCCGGCTCGCGGGCGGCATGCTCCGGTGTGGCAGGCCCGGATGCGGGCAGTGGCGGAGCGGGCGAAGGAGCGGTGCGATGGACGCGATGGAGCAGCCGTACGTGATCGTCGGGGCGAGCCTGGCGGGCGCGAAGGCCGCCGGGGCCCTGCGCTCCGAGGGGTACGAGGGGCCGCTGGAGCTCATCGGCGCGGAGACGGAACTGCCGTACGAGCGGCCGCCGCTGTCGAAGGGCTTCCTGCAGGGGAAGACGCCGCGCGGCGAGTTCGACGTGCATCCGGCCGAGTGGTACGCCGAGCACGGGGTGACGCTGCGGCTCGGCACCGCCGTCACCGCGCTCGACCCGGACGCGCACACGGTGACGCTCGACGACGGCAGCCGGCGGAGCTTCGCGAAGCTGCTGCTGGCCACCGGCGCCTCGCCGCGCCCGCTGCCGGTGCCGGGCGGCGACCGGCCGGACGTGCTGACGCTGCGCAGCGCCGCCGACAGCATCCGGCTGCGGGAGCGGCTGACGCCCGGCGCGCGGATCGTCGTCGTGGGTGCGGGCTGGATCGGGCTGGAGGTGGCCGCGGCGGCCCGCGCGGCGGAGGCCGGGGTCACCGTGCTGGAAGCGGCCGAGCTGCCGCTGCTGCGGGTGCTGGGCCCGGAGGTGGCGCGGGTCTTCGCCGACCTGCACCGGGCGCACGGCGTCGACCTGCGGTTCGGGGCGAAGGTGGCGGCGGTGGAGGACGGCGGGGTGCGGCTCGGCGACGGCACCCTGGTGCCCGCCGACACGGTGGTCGTGGGCGTGGGCATCGTGCCGAACACCGGGCTCGCGGAGGCCGCCGGGCTGGCGGTCGACAACGGTGTGCGCACCGACGCGCACCTGCGCACCTCGCACCCGGACGTGTTCGCCGCGGGCGACGTCGCCAACGCGTTCCACCCGTTCTACGGCAGGCCGATCCGGGTCGAGCACTGGGCGAACGCGCTCAACCAGCCCGCGACGGCCGCGAAGTCGATGCTCGGGCAGGACGCGGTGTACGACCGGGTGCCGTACTTCTTCACCGACCAGTACGACCTCGGCATGGAGTACACCGGTTACGCGGAGCCCGGCGGCTACGACCGGGTCGTCTTCCGCGGTGACGTCGCGGCACGGGAGTTCGTGGCGTTCTGGCTCGCGGACGGGCGGGTGCTCGCCGGCATGAACGTGAACGTGTGGGACGTCGTCGACCCGATCCGCGCGCTGATCCTCGGCGGACGGCCGGTGGACGAGGCCCGGCTGACCGACCCGGACGTGCCGCTGGAGGAGCTGGCCGGCTGAACCCGGCCCCCGGCGACGGGAGGTGACGGACCGTCCGTCCGCGACGGCTGTCGGTGCGGTGCCCTAGGGTGCGGGGTCCGGCCCGTACCGAGGAGGACCCGCCGATGCCGACCGGCCGACTGCTGCCGCCCCCGGGCCCCGCCCGGGCCCTGGCCGCCGCCCACCTCGCCAACGCGCTGGGGGACGGCGCCTACTACGTCTGCTCGGCGCTGTACTTCACCCGGGTGGTGGGCCTGTCGGCGGGGCAGATCGGCCTGGGCCTGACGCTCGGCTGGGCGGCCGGGGCGGTCGCGGGCGTGCCGCTGGGCCACCTCGCCGACCGGCGCGGGCCGCGCGGGGTGGCGGCGCTGCTGGCGGTGGCCACCTCGGCGGCGGTGGGAGCGTTCCTGCTCGCGGGGTCGTTCGCGGCGTTCGTCGCGGCGGCGCTGCTGTACGGCGCCGCGCAGAGCGGCCTGGGCGCGGCCCGGCAGGCGCTGCTGGCGGGGCTGGTGGAGCCCGCGCGGCGGACCGGGGTGCGCGCCCACCTGCAGTCGACGGTCAACGCGGGCCTGGCGGTCGGCGCGGCGTTCGGCGGCGCGGCCCTGCAGCTGGACAGCCCGGCGGCGTACCGCGCGGTGCTGGCGCTGGACGCGCTGAGCTTCCTCGTCGCGGCGGCCGTGCTGGCCCGGCTGCCCGCCGTCGCACCGGTGCCCGCGGCGCCGGACGGGCCGCGGCTCGCGGTGCTGCGCGACCGCCCGTACGCGGTGGTGGCGCTGCTCAACGCGGTGATGCTGCTCTACATGCCGCTGCTGTCGCTGGTCGTGCCGCTGTGGATCGTCGGGCGGACGGCGGCACCCGGCTGGACGGCCGCCGCCCTGCTGATGCTGAACACCCTGACCGTGGTGGTCTGCCAGGTGCGGGTGGCCCGCCGGGTCGACGGGCTCGCCGCGGCCGCACGGTACGTGCGGTGGGCGGGCGTGCTGCTGCTGGCCTGCTGCGCGGCGTTCGCCGTGTCCGCGGGCGGCGGTTCGGCGTGGGTGGCGGTGGCGGTGCTGCTGACGGCGGCCGGGCTGCAGGTCGCGGGCGAGATGATGCTGGCGGCCGGCTCGTGGGAGATCGGCTTCGGGCTGGCCCCGGCCGGCCGGCAGGGGCAGTACCAGGGGTTCTTCGGCTCGGGGGTGGCGGTGGCGCGGATGGTCGGCCCGCTGCTGCTGACCTCGCTCGTGCTGGGCGGCGGCGCCGCGGGCTGGCTGGTGCTGGGCGGACTCTTCGCGCTGGCGGGCACCGCGACGGGCCCGGCGGTGCGGTGGGCCGCGCGCACCCGGCCCGCCGCAGCACCGGCCACGGCCCGGCCCGGCGCGACCGGCCCCGGGAGCGCGGCACGCGCCGGGAGCGACGCCGCGGCAGGGTGACCGGCCGGGCACCTTGTGGCCGCCGGATGACCGGCCGGGCACCTCACCGCCGCCGGGGGACGGCTACATGAGCGGCCCGGGGGACGGCCGGCCGGCCTTGAGTTCGCCGTGGGCCTTGGTGAGCAGTTGCATGGCGAGGTCGTTGAGGGCGCGGGCGCCCGCGACCTCCTCGCCGACCCGGGGCTGCGGACTGTCGTTGTGGTGCCGGGTGCTGTAACCGTGCGAGCGGACCTCGCTGCCGTCGGAGAGCCGGACGAGCGCGACGGCCTTGGTACGGTCGCCCTCCTCCTGGAACTCCAACTCGATGTGCCATCCGACGAGTGTGTGCATGGACGCCACCTCCTGGCTCTCCCCTCCAGCGTGCGCCGCGGGCGTGGGGCCCGCCAACGCGGTCGGGACGGCCCGGGGCCGCCGGGGCCGCCGGGACGGGCGTTCAGCGGCCGTCGGCACCGGGCGGCAGGTCGGCGAGGGGGTCCGGCGGCGGGTCGGCGGGGCCGCAGGCCTCGCGGCCGGTCCCGACGTGCACGACCCTGGCGAGCCGTTCGGGCCCTCCGGGAAGGACGCGCTGCGGGAGGCCGCAGCGCGGGCAGATCAGCGGGATCCGTGACATGGCGGTGCCCACGCCGGGCACGGTCCGCGCGGCCTGCGGCGACCGGTGCGGGTGCGGCGTGGCCTCCTTCCTCCCCCAGTGTGCGCCGCCCGCCTGTTGAACGCGTTCAGTTCTGCCCGTAGAGTGCGGTCCGGCAGAGTTTTTGAACACGTTCAATCGAACTTCGGGGGTGCCGTCATGACCGTCCTGGTCCACCTGATCGTGGTGCTCGGCATGGTCGCCGTGCTACCGCTGGGCCTGGCCCTGCTCGACGGGCCCGGCAGCCGGGCCGCCCGGTGGTGGCCGCTCGCGGCCGTGCCCGGCGCCGTCTCGCTCTTCCTCCCCCGCGGCCCGGCCGCCACCGCCCTCGCCGTGCTCTACGCACTGGCCGCCGCCGCCCTCGCCGCCCGCGCACCGCTCCGGCTCGCCCGCACCCGCTCGTTCGCCCCCGCCGAGGCCGCCGCCCTCACCGCCCTCGTCACCCCGCTCGTCGCCGCGATCGCCCTGGTCGCCGAACGCTCCGGCCACCGCCTCCTCGGCTTCGGCCTCGGCATCCTGGCGCTCACCGTGCCGCACTTCCACTTCGCCGGGTTCGCCGCCGCCCTCGTCGCCGGACTCGTCTGCCGCGCCGCCCCCCACCGCCGCGCCGCCCGCGCGGCCGCCCTGAGCGTGCCCGCCGGCACCCTGCTCGTCCTGGCCGGCTACTTCGTCGACGACTGGGCCGAACTCGCGGGCGCCGCCGTCCTCACCACCGGCATGTGGCTCACCGGCCTGGTCGTCTGGCAGGACCTGCGCGGCCGGGGCCGCGACACCCTCACCCGCACCCTGCTCGGCACCGGCGCGGCCGTCCTCGCGGCGACGATGCTGCTCGCCCTCTGGTGGGCGCTCGGCGAGGCCACCGGCCTCCGGCACCCCACCCTGGCCTGGATGGCCGCCACCCACGGCCTCGGCAACGCCCTCGGCTTCGCCCTCTGCACCCTGCTCGCCCTGCACCGACTCCGGGAGACCCGATGACCCTCAGCTACCGCGAGGTCCGCGCCACCACCCGCCCCGGGCCGCTGCCCGCCGGCTACCACCACCTGCACCACCGGGCCGTGGTCGGGCACGGCCCGGCGGCCCTCGCCGCCGCCGGCCTGGCCGTCACCACCTGGCGGATGCACCGCGAGGCGGGCGTACGGATCACCGCGGACACCGACCGCGCCGCCGTCGGCACCCGCGTCACCTGTGCCATCGGCCTCGGCCCGGCCCGCATCAGCGCCCCCTGCGAGGTCGTCTGGGCCGTCGACGACCCGCACCGCACCGGCTTCGCGTACGGCACGCTCGACGGCCACCCCGAGTGCGGGGAGGAGGCGTTCGTGGTCGAGCTCGGCGAGGACGGCGCCGTCCGGTTCACCGTCACCGCGTTCAGCCGCCCCGGCCGCTGGTACACCCGGCTCGCCGGGCCGCTCGTGCCCGCCTTCCAGCAGCTCCACGCCCGCAACTGCGCGCGCGTCCTGCGCCGCATCACCGCCCTGGAGGCCGCCGGGTGACCCCGCGCCGCCCGGCCGGACGAGTGGCGGGGCCGCCCCGGCCGCGCGCAGGCTGGAGGGACGGACACCTCCAGCCCCGGGAGACGACATGGCCGACACGGACGTCCTGGTGGTCGGCGCGGGCCCGGTCGGCCTCACCGCCGCGGCCGAGCTGCGGCGGCACGGCACCGACTGCCGGATCGTCGACCGGCTGGCCGCACCGCACCACTACGCCAAGGCCGTGGGGATCCAGCCCCGCACCATGGAGGTCTGGGACCGCATGGGCCTCGCCCGCGAGGTGCTCGCCACCGCCGCTCCGATGCGCGGCCAGCTGATCTGGGTCGACGGCCGGGAGGGCCCGCGGATCGAGCTCACCCTCCCGCCCGACGTGCCGTACGGCTTCGCCTCGCTGCCGCAGTACACGACCGAGCAGCTCCTCGCGGACCACCTCGCCACCTACGGCACCCGGATCGAACGGGCCACCGAACTGGTGTCGTTCACCCAGGACGCCGACGGCGTCGACGCGGAGCTGCGCGGGCCGGACGGCGACGAGCACGTCCGCTGCCGCTACCTGGTCGGGTGCGACGGCGCGCACAGCCGGGTGCGGCGCGGCCTCGGACTCGACTTCGGCGGCGGCGCGTTCACCGAGACGTACATGCTCGGCGACGTCGAGGTCGACTGGGACCTGCCCGCCGGGTACGGCGTGCGGATCGTGCGGCACGACCCCGGCGGCGGCCCCGACGACGTCCTCGTCGGCATCCCGCTGCCCGGCCGCGGCCGCTACCGGCTCTCCATGGTCGCCGCCCCCGACCTGGTCGCCCCGCCCGGGACGGCGGCCGGACGGACCTCCGCCGACGGGCTCTCCGCCGACGGGGTCGCCCACGGCCTGGAGTCGGGCCCCGCACCCGGGCTCGACCACATCCAGGCCGTCCTCGACCGGCTCGCACCGCAGCCCGCCACCGCCTCCGCGCTCCGCTGGTCGTCGGTCTTCCGGATCAGCCACCGCATCGTCGACCGGTACGGCCGCGGCCGCGCCTTCGTCGCCGGCGACGCCGCCCACATCCACCCGCCGACCGGCGCCCAGGGCATGAACACCGGCATCCAGGACGCCTTCAACCTCGCCTGGAAACTCGCCCTCGCCGTCCGCGGCACCGCCGCACCCGCCCTGCTCGACAGCTACGACGCCGAACGCCGGCCCGTCGGCGAGGAGGTCGTCGGCCGCACCGTCCGGCACGCACGGGCCGGCATCGGCACCGACGGCGGCACCCTGGAGTCCATCCTCATGCGCGAGGCCCAACTGCTCGTCGACTACCGCGACAGCCCCCTGCTGCCCGCCGCCGACGGCGACGCCGCCCCGCCCGCCCCCGGCGACCGCGCCCCGGACTGCACCGGGCTGCGCCACCCCCTCGCCGCCCGGCCGCTGCGCCTGTTCGACCTGCTCCGCAGCCCCCGCCACACCCTGCTGCTCCACCTCGGGCCCGGCACCGAGCCCCGCCGGGCCGACGCGTGCGCCGACGCCGCCCGCCACGCCGCCCACGGCGAACTCGACGTCTGGGCCGTCCTCGCCCCGGGCGCCTCCGCGGACAGCCTGCTCCTGCCGCACGTCGTCGACGAGGAGGACGCCTACCGCCGCGCGTACGGCATCCGCGACGGCGAGGCGGTCCTCGTCCGGCCCGACGGCCACCTCGGCGGGCGGCTGCACCCCGCCGCACCGGACGGCACCGCCGCCCTGCTGCACCCGGTGTTCGCCCCGAACGACACCCCGCGGGACGCCTCGGCAGCCGGACCGCCCGGCGGTCAGAGCCAGTTCGCCCAGCCGAAGGCCAGGCAGTAGGCAGGGAAGCACGCAGAACAGTGGGCGGAGCAGTGGGCGCGGGCCCACGGCGTCACGGCCCGGGACGCGCGTCCCGGCCCGTCAGGCGCGGGCCGGCACGGAGACCAGCAGCTGCCCGTCGTCGACCGTGCGCACCTCGAAGTGGTCGATGTCGGCGGGGCCGAAGCCCGCGCCGCCCGTGGTGCGCAGCGCCTGGGTGCCGTAGCCGGTCGGCGGGACCTCCCAGGTCGTGACGGTCTGCCGCTCGCCGCCCCGGGAGACCGCGACGAGATCGCAGGTGCGCGGGCCCGTGACGTGCGACAGGGCGAGCGTGATGTGGCTGCCCCACGCGCGGGGCTCGACGCCGACCTGCGCCAGCACCCCGGTCGCCGGGTCGGTGGCGCTGAACTGCGTGACCGCCACGGCGGCCGGCGGCCGGTCGTTGCCGCCCGTGGCGGCCAGGGTGACGAGCGGGCCGCCCACGACCAGCACGGCCGCCGCGGCCACCAGCGCGAGCCGGCGCACCCGGCTCCGCCGGCGGGTGGACGCGACCTCGCCCACCAGCCGCTCCAGCAGCCGTGGCGACGGCTGCACGTCGACCGGCCCGGCGGCGGCGAGTTCGGCCAGCAGCGGCGCCATGCCGGAGAGCTCCTCGATCTCCGCGGCGCAGGTCGCGCAGCCCGCGAGGTGCCGCTCGAACCGCTCGCTGTCCTGCGGGTCGAGCACGCCGAGGACGTACGCACCGACGTCGACGTGCTGCTCGTGGTGCGGCGTCACGATGTCACTCCTCGCTCCTCTAGTGCGATCTTCAGGGCGCGCAGGCCGTAGAAGATCCGCGACCTGACCGTCCCCGCGGGGACGCCGAGCGCCTCGGCGGCCTCGTTGACGGTACGCCCTTTGAAATAGGTCTCGACGATGACCTCACGATGGGCGTCGGTCAGGTCGTCGAGCGCGTCGGAGATGGTCATCAGCCGCAGCGCCCTCTCCAGTTCGTCCTCGGCGGGCAGCAGTTCCAGGGGGGCGGGGTCGACCTCGCGCGGGCGGGCCATGCTGCTGCGGTGGCCGTCGATCACGATCCGCCGGGCGACGGTGACCAGCCACGGCCGCAGCGACCCGGCGCCGGGGTCGAGCCGGTGGATGTTGCGCCACGCGCGCACGAGCGTCTCCTGCACCACGTCCTCCGCGCGCTGGCGGTCGCCGGCGACCAGGCGCAGCACGAACCCCAGGAGCGGGCCCGCGTGGTCCCGGTAGAGGGCGCGCATCAGCTCCTCGTCGGGCGCGCCCGACGCCCCCTGCGGGAACGGATGCTCGGTCACGGCGCCATCCTCGCGCACGCGCACCTCCTGGTCGAGACGGGTGGGGGCGGGGCCCTCAAGTCGGGGGCCGTTCCTGTCGATACGGTGAGGGGGGTGCGGCGCGGGCGCCCGCGCCGCACCCGTCCGCATCAGTAGCCGTAGCCGCCGGTGGCGGGGGTGCCGGAGGCCGCGGCGGCCTTGGCCCCGGACGGGGTGACGGCCCACCAGGTGCCCTTGACCCCCTGGCCCTTGGTGTCGCCGGGCCTGGTGTCCGGCGCGTAGCGGTAGAGCGGCCAGCCCTTGAGGGTGAGCTGCCGGGTGCCGTCGGCGCGGGTCACGGAGGAGACCAGCGAGGCGTCGACGCCGTCGAGCTGCGGGTGGTCGCCGGCCGCGGGCACGGGCGGCCACAGGGTGGCGCAGGCGCCGTCGCAGTGCGAGGCCGGCGGTGCGGCGGTGTCCTGGTCGAAGCGGTAGAGGGTGTATCCGGCGCCGTCGGTGACGACGGTGCCGAGGCCGGCGGCCGCGGCGGTGCGCAGCGCGGTCGCGCCCGCGGCAGCGGCGGACGACCCCGCGGCGGGCGCGGAGGCTGCGGGCGCGGAGGCGGCGGGCGCGGCGCCCGGTGCGGTGCCGCCGGAGTCACAGGCGGTCACCAGGGTGAGCGCGGCGACGGCGGAGGCGGTGAGCAGGACGGTACGGCGTCGGACGGACATGGCGGTTCCCCCACGTGCGGTGTCGGTTCTGCGGCCGCGTTCGGTGCGCCCGCACCCAGGGGTACGCACGCGGCGCGCGATCCACTCAGCGCCACCGGAAATCTCCTCCGGAATACCCCGGCCCCCCTCCCCGTTGACGCGATCGGACCAACTCCCCCGAGGGCAGGTAGGACACCATGAGCACGGTCGAACTGACCACGGACAACTTCGACGAGATCGTCCCCGGGCCGGAGGGCAGGGACTTCGTCCTGATCGACTTCTGGGCCGCCTGGTGCGGACCGTGCCGCATGTTCGGGCCGATCTTCGAGAAGGCGTCCGAGCGCCACGAGGACATCGTGTTCGCGAAGGTGGACACCGAGGCCCAGCAGGAGCTGGCCGCGGCGTTCGACATCTCGTCGATCCCGACCCTGGCGATCATCCGCGAGGGCGTGCTCGTCTTCGCCCAGCCGGGTGCGCTGCCCGAGCCGTCCCTGGAGAACCTGATCGCCCAGGCCCGCAAGCTCGACATGGCCGAGGTGCACGCGGGCGTCGCCAAGGCCCGCGCCGAGGCCGAGGCCAAGGCCCAGGCCTGACGGACACCGCCTCGGCCCGGGCCCCGGCGGACGCCGCCCCGCACCCCCGGACGGGGGAGCGGGGCGGCGTCGTTCCCGTCCGCCGCCGGCACCGCCGCCCGGCGACACGCCGCCGCGCCCCGGCCGGGCGGTGGGACGCCGCAGGGCGGGCAGGATGGCCGTGCCGGTGCAGTCGGACAGGAGCGGGGCGACGGACGTGGGCGAGGCGGAGCAGTACGACGTGGTGGTGGTCGGCGGCGGGCCGACCGGCGAGAACGTGGCCGACCGGACGGCCGCGGCCGGCCTGCGGACCGCCTTGGTGGAGCACCAGCTCGTCGGCGGCGAGTGCTCGTACTGGGCGTGCATGCCGAGCAAGGCGCTGCTGCGCCCGCACGCCGCCGCGGCGCACGGGCGGGCGGTGGCGGGGGTGACCGTCGACGGCGCCCTCGACCCGGTCGCGGTGCTGGCCCGCCGGGACGCGTTCGCGGACCACTGGAAGGACGACGACCAGGTCGCCTGGCTGGACGGCGCGGGCATCGACCTCGTGCGCGGCCACGGCCGGCTGACCGGCGAGCGGACCGTCGCGGTCGACGGCGGACGGACGCTGACGGCCCGTCACGCCGTGGTGCTGTGCACCGGCAGCGTGCCCGTGCTGCCCGACGTGCCCGGCCTGGCCAAGGCCCGGCCGTGGACCAACCGGCAGGCCACCGGCGCCCGGCAGGTGCCCGGCCGGCTCGCCGTGGTCGGCGGCGGGGTGGTGGCCGCCGAGATGGCCACCGCCTGGCGGTCGCTGGGCAGCGAGGTGACGCTGCTGGTCCGCGGCGGCGGCCTGCTCGGACGGATGGAGCCGTTCGCCGGGGAGATGGTGGCCGACGGGCTCGCCGCGGCGGGCGTCGACGTGCGCCGGCACACCGCGGTCACCGCGGTCCGGCGCGACGCGGACGGTGTCCGGCTGACGCTCGGCGACGGCTCGACCGTCGAGGCCGACGAGGTGCTGTACGCGACCGGGCGGCGGCCGGCCACCGGTGACCTCGGCCTGGAGAGCGTCGGCCTGGAGCCCGGGTCGTGGCCGGAGGTCGACGACAGCTGCACCGTGACCGGGGTGCCGGGCGGCTGGCTGTACGCCGCGGGCGACCTCAACCACCGGGCGCTGCTCACCCACCAGGGGAAGTACCAGGCGCGGATCGCCGGGGCGGTGATCGCCGCACGGGCCCGCGGCGAGCGGCCGGGGGCGGAGCGCTGGAGCGCGTACGCGGCCACCGCCGACACGGCAGGCCCCCCGCAGGTGGTCTTCACCGAGCCGGAGGCCGCCTCCGTCGGCCTGACGCTCGCCGCCGCCGAGGCGGCCGGGCTGCGGGTGCAGGCGGTCGACCACGACCTGGGCGCGGTCTCCGGCGCCAAGCTGTACGCCGACGGCTACACCGGCCGGGCCAGGATGGTGGTCGACCTGGAGCGGGAGGTGGTGGTCGGGGCGACCTTCGTCGGCCCGGGCGTCGCCGAGCTCCTGCACGCCGCCACGGTGGCCGTGGTGGGCGAGGTGCCGCTCACCCGGCTCTGGCACGCGGTGCCCGCGTTCCCGACCGTCAGCGAGGTGTGGCTGCGCCTGCTGGAGACGTACCGCGACGGCGGCTGAGCCGGCGGGCGGGGGCGCAGGTGCGGGCACGGGGGCGCGGCCCGGGTGGGCGGGCGCCGGCGGGCGGCGCGGTGGCGTGCACGGTGTCCGGCCCGGGAGGAGACTGGCGCGGGGGCTCCGAACACTCACGGGTGGAGCGTATGACTGAGGTGCTGCTGGCCGTCGGGACGCAGAAGGGCCTGTTCGTGGGCCGGAGTTCCGACCGCGCGGGCTGGACGTTCACCGGCCCGCACTTCGCGATGAACGCCGTGTACTCGGTGGCGGTCGACCGGCGCGGCGGCCGGGTGCGGCTGCTGGCGGGCGCGGACAGCAGCCACTGGGGGCCGTCGGTCTGGTGGTCGGACGACCTCGGCGGGAGCTGGCAGGAGCCGGCCCGGCCCGCGGTGCGGTTCCCCGAGCGGACCGGCGCCTCGCTGGAGCGGGTCTGGCAGCTCCGGCCCGCCGGGGAGGAGTCGCCCGGGGTGGTCTACGCGGGCACGCAGCCCGCCGCGCTGTTCCGCTCGGACGACCGCGGCGAGAGCTTCTCGCTGGTCGAGTCGCTCTGGGACCACCCGCAGCGCTCCGAGTGGAACGCCGGCTTCGGCGGCCAGGGCCTGCACACCGTGCTGACCGACCCGCGCGACACGCAGGCGCTGACGGTGGCGGTCTCCACCGGCGGCGTCTACCGCACCAAGGACGGCGGCGCGACCTGGACGCCGTCCAACAGCGGCATCCGCGCGGAGTTCCTGCCCGACCACTACCCGGAGTTCGGGCAGTGCGTGCACAAGGTCGCCCGGGACGCGGCCGACCCGGACCGCCTCTACCTGCAGAACCACGGCGGCGTCTACCGCAGCGACGACGACGGCCTCAGCTGGACGGACGTCGGCGCAGGGCTGCCGGCGGTCTTCGGCTTCGGCCTGGCCACGCACCCGCGGGACGGCGGCACCGCCTACCTCTTCCCGCTGGACGCGGACTACGCCCGGCTGCCGGTCGACAACCGCTGCCGGATCTTCCGCACCCGCGACGCGGGCACCAGCTGGCAGCCGCTGTCCGCCGGGCTCCCCGAGGAGCCGCACTACGGCGTGGTGCTGCGCGACGCCCTGTGCACCGACGACGCCGACCCGGCGGGCGTCTACTTCGGCAACCGCAACGGCGAGGTGTACGGCAGCGCCGACGAGGGCGACACCTGGACGCAGATCGCCTCGCACCTGCCGGACGTGCTCTGCGTCCGGGCCGCCGCCCTCGGCTGACGTCCGCCCGCCCCGCGGCGGCCGGGGCAGCGATCGGGGCAGCGATCGGGGCAGGGGCCGCCGGTCAGGCGTCCCGCTCGCGCAGGCGGCGGCTGACGGTGCCGAGGCTGTCGGCGAGGGCGAGCAGCTGCTCGGGGGTGAGCGGGTCGATCAGGGCCTCGCGGACGGCGGCGACGTGGCCGGGGGCCGCGGCGCGCAGCGCCGCCCAGCCCTGGTCGGTGATCTCGGCGAAGACGCCGCGCACGTCGCTCGGACAGGACCGGCGGGAGACCAGCCCGGCGCGCTCCAGCTGGCCGACCTGGTAGGTCAGGCCGCTCTTGGACGTGAGCAGCCGGTCGGCCAGGTCGGTCATGCGCAGCGAGCCGTCGGGGGCGGCGGAGAGCTGGACGAGGATCTCGTACTGGGTGTGCGAGAGGCCGGCGTCCTCCTTGAGCTGGCGCTCCAGGTGCCGGGCCACCAGGTTGCTGGCGGCGACGAAGCCGCGCCAGGCGGCCATCTCGTTCTCGTTCAGCCAGCGGGGTTCGTCCATGGGGAGATCCTACCTCTGTTGTTCAAATTTGAATGAGGGTGTACCGTCGACACCAGTTGGTTAAAATTTGAACCACCACAGTCGGAACCACGCACCCGCACGGAGGATGACCCCCATGAGCACCGCCGCCCCCGAGCGCATGCCGGCCCTCTACCTCTCGCACGGCGCCCCGCCGCTGGCCGACGACCCCGTCTGGCCGGGCCAGCTCGCCGCGTGGTCGGCCGACCTGCCGCGCCCCACCGCGATCCTCATGGTGTCCGCCCACTGGGAGGAGGCGCCCCTCGCCCTCGGCGCCACCACCGCCGTGCCGCTCGTCCACGACTTCTGGGGCTTCCCCGAGCACTACTACCAGGTGCAGTACGCCGCGCCGGGCGCCCCGCGGCTCGCCGAGAGCGTCCGCAAGCTGCTGCGCACCGCGGGCACGCCCGTCCAGGACGTCCCCGACCGCGGGCTCGACCACGGCGCGTACGTGCCGCTGGTCGAGATGTTCCCCGAGGCCGACATCCCGGTGCTGCAGATCTCGCTGCCCACCCTCGACCCGCAGGAGCTGATGGAGATCGGGCGCAAGCTGGCCCCGCTCCGCGACGAGGGCGTGCTGATCGTCGGCAGCGGCTTCTTCACCCACAACCTGCGCGCCCTCAGCACCGACGGCCGGATCAGCTCCGTGATGGCCGAGTTCGACGACTGGGGCCGCCGCGCCCTCGACGCCCGCGACATCGACGCCCTGCTCGACTTCGAGCGCAAGGCACCCGCCGGACGCCTCGCCCACCCGCGGACCGAGCACTTCGCCCCGCTGTTCGTCACCCTCGGCGCCGGCGAGGCCGACCTCGGCAGCCAGCGGACCGTCATCGACGGCTTCTGGATGGGCCTGGCCAAGCGCTCCGTACAGCTCGGCTGACCGGGCCGCCGGCCCTCCCGTCCGGCAGACTGGGACGCGCCCCGCGGACGGACCCGGGGACGTGACGGGCGCCTCGGCAGGACCGGAGCACCACCTCAGGACAGCAGCAGGACCGGGGGGCCGCGAGGGGGGACACGCACCCCGACACGTGGAGGCACCGCAGATGAGCAGAGAGCCCTCCGACCGCCGTTCCCGGATGTCCGCGGAGCGCGCCGCCGACGCCCGCCGGGAGCGGCGCCGCCGCCTGCTCGTCCGCGGCGGGGCCGTGGTCGCCGCCCTGGCCCTGGTCGGCGGTGTGATCGCGATCGTCGCCACCCGGGACGACTCCGGCGGCTCCGGCACGGCCCCCGCCGCCTCGACCGCCCCCGCGGCCGTCACCGCGATGCCCGCCACGCCCAGGACGACCGCCGAGGGCCGCACCACCCCGCCCCCGTGGGACGCCCCGGCGGACGCCGCCGCGGCCGCCGCCGTCCGGGCCGCCGGGCTGCCGATGCTCAGCGCCGAGGGCAGCGCCCTGCACATCCACGCCCACCTCGACGTCTTCGTCGACGGCGAGGCCGTCACCGTGCCGCCGCTGATCGGCATCGACGAGCAGGCCCAGCAGATCAGCCCCCTGCACACCCACGACACCACCGGCGTGGTGCACATCGAGTCGCCCGTCCAGGCCGACTTCAGCCTCGGGCAGTTCATGACCCAGTGGCAGGTCTCCCTCGCGGCCGACCACATCGGCGGCCTGCGCACCGATGCCGACCACACCCTCACCGCGTACGTCGACGGGAAGGCCGTCGGCGGCGACCCCGCCGCCATCATCTTCGGCGCCCACCAGGAGGTCGCCCTGGTCTACGGCACGGCGGACGAGAACGCCCGGGTCACCGTGCCCGGCTCCTACACCTTCGGCGACGGCCTCTGAGCACTCCCGGCATCCGGGCCCTCCCCGCGTCCGGGCCTTCCCCGAGCCGGACGGCGGCCGAGCGGCCCGGACGGCCGCGCCGGGCCGCCCTCAGCGGGCGCAGGTGAACCGCTCCCCCAGGTGCCGCGGCTGCTCGATCTCGTCCACCACGGCCACCGCGAAGTCCGGGACGGTGATGAAGCTGCGCCCTTCCGCGTCGACGACCAGCCGGTCCGTGTCGGTCCGGTAGGTGCCGGTGCGCCCGCCGGGCGCGACGGTCGCGGCCGGGCTGAGCACCGTCCACCGCACGTCGGGCACGGCCCGGTAGTACGCGAGGGCGTCGCCGTGCGCGTGCATGATCTGCAGGACGGGCTCCGGCAGCCCCGGGGTGTCCCAGACCCGCACGCCGGGCGCGGTCTCCAGGCTCCCGGCCCCGCCCACGACGATGAGCCGCGGGGCCTCCCCGCCGAGCGCCCGCAGCCCCTCGACCAGGCTGCGCGCCGCGGGCGCGATCAGCTGCACGTGCCCGGGTCCGTCACCGCCGCCGACCGCGCTGACCAGCACGTCGTGCCCGGCCGCGACCCGGGCGACGTCCTCCGTGCGCAGCACGTCCCCCCGGACCACCGCCGGGGAGAGCCCCTGGTAGCGGTCGGGGTCGCGCACCGCCGCCGTGACCGTGTGGCCCCGGGCGAGCGCCTCGGTGACGATGCACCGGCCGATCGCCCCGTTGGCCCCGAAGACCGCGATCCCCGCCATGTCCGGCCCGCCTCTCCTGCAACGCCGCCGCGTGTCCCGACCAGCATCGGGCCGTGTGCGGCGGCGGGCCCGCACCGACGCGCGGGCCGTGGCCGGCAGGCCGTACTCCGTCCGGGTAACACCCCCGATCGGGGGTGTCCGGCGGGGCGGTGCCCGGGCACAGTGGCCGCATGGAGACTCCTCTCACCGTCATGGACTTCCTCGACCGGGCCGAGCTCGTCTACGGCGACCGGGTCGGCATCGTCGACGAGCCCGTGCAGCCCGCCGGGTCGTGGGGCGAGGTCGGCTACCGCCGGATGGCGGAGCTGGCCCGCGCGCAGGCCGCCGGGCTCGACCGGCTGGGCGTCGGGCCGGGCGAACGGGTGGCCGTCGTCTCGCACAACTCGGCACGGCTGATGACCTCGTTCTACGGGGTGAGCGGCTTCGGCCGGGTGCTGGTGCCGGTCAACTTCCGGCTGCGGGCCGAGGAGGTCGCGTACATCGTCGAGCAGAGCGGTGCCTCGGTGCTGCTGCTCGACCCGGAGGTGGCGGACGCGCTGGCCGGGGTGCCGGCCCGGCACCGGTTCGTGCTGGGGGCGGAGAGCGACGCGGCGCTGTACGACTTCGACCGGGAGCCCGTCCGGCACCCGGTCGCGGAGTCGGACACCGCCACGGTCAACTACACGAGCGGCACGACGGCCCGGCCCAAGGGCGTCCGTCTCACCCACCGCAACCTGTGGCTCAACGCCACCCTGATGGGCCTGCACTTCGGGGCGAACGACCGGGACGTCTACCTGCACACCCTGCCGATGTTCCACGCCAACGGCTGGGGCCTGCCGTACGTGATCACCGGCCTGGGCGGGCGGCACGTCGTGCTGCGCAAGGTCGACGGCGCCGAGATCCTGCGCCGCGTCGAGCAGCACGGGGTGACCTTCCTGTGCGGCGCCCCCGCGGTGGTCGCCATGGTGCTGGCCGCCGCCGAGACCTGGGAGGGGCCCGTACCCGGCCGCGACCGGGTGCGCATCGTGGTGGCCGGCGCCCCGCCGCCGACCTCCGTGATCGAACGCGTCGAGCGCGAACTCGGCTGGGAGTTCCTGCAGATCTACGGCCTGACCGAGACCTCCCCGGTGGTCACCGTCAACCGCACCCGCGCCGAGTGGGACGCCCTGCCGCCCGCCGAGCGCGCCGAACGCCTCGTACGGGCGGGCGCGCCCTCGCTCGGCACCACGATCCGGGTGGACGCGCAGGGCGAGGTGCTGGTGCGCTCCAACACCGTGCTCGACGGCTACTGGGAGCGGCCCGACGAGACCGGCGCCGCCCTGCGCGACGGCTGGTTCCACACCGGCGACGGCGGCACCCTCACCGACGGGTACCTCACCATCTCCGACCGCAAGAAGGACGTCATCATCACCGGCGGCGAGAACGTCTCCTCGATCGAGGTCGAGGACTGCCTGTACGGGCATCCGGCGGTCGCCGAGGTCGCGGTGATCGGCGTGCCCGACGAGAAGTGGGGCGAGACGGTCAAGGCCCTGGTGGTGCTCAAGTCCGGCCGGGAGGCCGACGAGGCCGGGCTCATCTCCCACTGCAAGGAGCACCTGGCCGGCTACAAGGCCCCGACCTCGGTGGAGTTCCGCGCGGACCTGCCGCGCACCGCCACCGGCAAGCTGCAGAAGTTCCGGCTGCGCGGGCCGTACTGGGCCGAACACGACCGGAAGGTCAACTGATCAGCCCGAACTCCCGGGCGGCGATCGCGAGTTCGACCCGGTTGCGGGCGCCGAGCTTGTGCATGGCGCTCTTCAGGTAGCCGGTCACGGTGTTGCAGGTGAGCCCGAGCCGGGCGGCGATCTCCGGGTTGGTCCGGCCGGTCGCCGCCCAGCGCAGCACCTCGTGCTCGCGCGGCGTCAGCCGCGCCTCCCCCGCCGGGGAGGCCGGCCGGCCCGCCCAGGCGGCGGCACCGGCCAGCGCCCGGGTGGCCGTCCGGGCCAGGTCCGCCACCGCACCGATCCGGACGTCGCCGAAGGGCACCACCGAGCGCAGCGAGGCGTACACGACCCCGTGCACGCAGCCGTCGTGCACCAGCGGCACGGTGAGCATCGCGTACAGGTCGTCGGCGCCCACCGCCGCGTCGTACTGGTGCGAGATGGTCGTCGCCGCCCGGTAGTCCGGCACCCAGGTCGGGGACCGCTCCGCCAGCGCCCGACCGCCCAGGCCCGTGCCCGCCGGCACCCGGAGGTTGTGCAGGAGGTCCGCGCGGGTACCGGCCCAGTGCCGCAGCACCATGGCGTCCGGGCTGTCGGGCACCCCGACCAGGCCGACGTCGGCACCGCAGTCGGCCACCACCCGGCGGGCCAGGTCGGCCAGCACCGCGGCCCTGACCAGCTCGGCGGCGCGCGCGTCCGGGGGCTCGGGGGCAGCGCTCGTCACCGGGCGATTCTCACACGGGGCCCCGCACTTGGGGAGACATGCGACACGAGAGGACGAACCCTTGACCGACATCACCGCCCTGCTGGACGACCTGCGGGCCGAGAGCGCCGACCTGGACACCCGGGTGGCCGGGCTCGACGCGGCCGGCCTGGCCGTCCCCACCCCCGCCGAGGGCTGGACGATCGCCCACCAGCTCTCCCACCTCGCCTGGACGGACCGGTGGTCGCTGCTGGCCGCCCGCGACGCCGAGGGCTTCCGGACCGCCCTGCACAGGGAGTTCGCCCACGACCTGGGCGCCCTGGAACGCGGCGCCGCCGAGGGCGCCGGCGAGGACCCGGCCGCCCTGCTCGCCCGCTGGCGGGCCGGCCGCGACGCGCTCGCGGACGCGCTCGCCGCCGTTCCCGACGGCACCCGGCTGCCCTGGTTCGGACCGCCGATGAAGCCCGCCTCCATGGCCACCGCCCGCCTCATGGAGACCTGGGCGCACGGCCAGGACGTCGCCGACGCCCTCGGCACCGCCCGCACCCCCACCGCCCGGCTGCGGCACATCGCCCACCTCGGCGTACGGACCATGGGCTTCGCCTTCCTCGCGAACGGCCTGCCCGCCCCCGCCGACCCGGTGCGGGTCGAACTCACCGGACCGGCAGGCGAGTCGTGGACCTGGGGGCCGGAGGACGCCGCCGACCGGATCACCGGCCCCGCCCTGGACTTCTGCCTCCTCGCCACGCAGCGGCGGCACCCCGACGACCTCGCCCTCACCGCCACCGGCACCACCGCCCGGGCCTGGCTGCCGATCGCCCAGGCCTTCGCCGGACCTCCCGGCAAGGGCCGACCGGCAACCGGGCGAACGGCGCTCGGGTGAAGGGCGGCCGGGTGAACGACGGACAGGTGAAGGACGGCTGGATGAACGGCATTCAGGTGAACGGCATTCGGGTGAACAACGCCCGGGTGAACGGCATCTGACGGGCGGTTACCGTACGGAAACGCCGCGGGCACGTCCGGCTTCACATCGGTTGCCTACCGTCACCGCTCACAACGGCCCCGACCGCCAGGAGTGGTGAAGTGACCGAGACCACCAGCGCGCCCGCCTCCGCCCCGCCCGCCGGGGACACCGGCCCGCGGCGCTCGTACGCGAAATCCGCCGCCGACGAGAGCCTGGAGGACTACTCGCTCCGCTACGCCCCGCACTCCTTCCGCCGCTGGTCGCCGCTGTCGGTGGCGTCCACGGCGCTGGGCGGCATCGCCTACCTCGCGGACTACGCGATCGGCGCGGGCATCGTCATGTCGTACGGCTTCACCAACGCGCTCGCGGCGATCCTCGCCGCGGCCGTGGTGATCTTCCTGACCGGCATCCCGATCGCCCGCGCCTGCGCGGCCAACGGCGTCGACATGGACCTGCTGACCCGCGGCTCCGGCTTCGGCTACTTCGGGTCGACGCTGACCTCGCTGGTGTACGCGAGCTTCACCTTCATCTTCTTCGCGCTCGAAGGCTCGATCATGGCGCAGGCCTTCCACGAGGTCCTGCACATCCCGCTGCCGGTCGGCTACCTGCTGACCACGCTGATCGTCATCCCGATCGTCTTCAAGGGCATGAGCTGGATCGCCAGGGTGCAGGCGTGGACACAGCCGGTGTGGCTCCTCGGCCTGGTCGCGCCGTTCGTCGTCCTGGCGTTCCACTCCCCCGAGGTCTTCGGCGCCTTCACGCACTTCGGCGGCACCGGCGGGGTCGGCTCCGGTTTCACCCTGCTCGGCTTCGGGCTCGGCACCGGCGTGGCGCTCTCCCTCATCGCGCAGATCGGCGAGCAGGCCGACTACCTGCGGTTCATGCCGCAGCGCACGCCGGAGAACAGCCGCCGCTGGGACCTCGCGGTGCTCGCCGCCGGCCCGGGCTGGGTCGTGATCGGCGCGGTGAAGCAGCTCGGCGGCGCGCTGCTGGCGTTCGCCGCGCTCGGCGCGGTCGGCGAGACCAGGGCGCTGGAACCGATCGCCCCGTACGTCGAGTCGCTCCGGCCGTGGCTCGGGGCTGCGGCGCTGCCGGTGGCGGGCCTGTTCGTGATCGTCTCCCAGGTCAAGATCAACTCGACCAACGCGTACTCCGGCTCGCTCTCCTGGTCGAACTTCTTCTCCCGCCTGACGCACCGCCACCCCGGCCGGGTCTGGTACATCTTCCTCAACTGCGGCATCGCGCTGCTGCTGATGGAGATGAACATGTTCAGCGCGCTGGGCAGTCTGCTCGGCTTCTACTCCAACGTCGCCATCGCCTGGATCGGCGCCGTCACCGCCGACCTCGTCATCAACAAGCCGCTCGGCCTGAGCCCGAAGTACATCGAGTTCAAGCGGGCCCACCTGCACGCCGTCAACCCGGCCGGGTTCGGCGCGATGTGCGTGGCCGCGGCCGTGTCGATCGCCGCCTTCTTCGGCTGGTTCGGCACGTACGCGGAGGCGTTCAGCCCGTTCATCGCCCTGGCGCTCGCGATGGCGCTCAGCCCGCTCATCGCCTGGGCCACCAGGGGCCGCTACTACCTCGCCCGCCCCAACCCGGAGGCCGGCACGACCGACACCACCGAGACCCGGGCCTGCACGATCTGCGAGGGCTCCTACGAGGTGCCCGACACCGCGCACTGCCCGTACCACGAGGGCACCATCTGCTCGCTCTGCTGCAGCCTCGACGCCGACTGCCACGACGTCTGCACCAAGGGTGCGAAGGGCGCGAAGGGCGCGGCGGGGCCCGTGCAGCTCGGCATGCCGACCGTCGGCGGCTGACCGCCGGACGGGCCGGACGGGCCGCCGGCGGCGGGGCGCGCGGGCCCCGTCAGCGGGCGGGCCCGCCCGGCAGGACGGGCTCCGGGTCGCCGGCCAGGCGGGCGTGCAGGTGCTCGTCGTGGTGCACCCCGTCGCCGTAGCGGTACGAGGCCCGCATCGTGCCCTCCAGCAGGAAGCCGCAGCGCACGGCGACCCGGCAGGAGGCCTGGTTGGCCACCGCGTGGATCACCTCGATCCGGCGCGCCCCGGCCCCGGCGAACGCCCAGGCGGCGATCGCCGCGGTCGCCCGGGTCGCCGCCCCGCGGCCCCGGGCGTCCGGCAGCAGGCGGTAGCCGAGCTCGGCCTGCCCGTCGTCGCGGGTGCTCCAGTGCATCCCGGCGGTCCCCAGCAGGGCTCCCCCGGCGTCGAGGACGGCGAACGCGGCCTGGTCGCCGTCCTGCCAGCCGGCGGCCCGGGCGTCCAGCCACTCGGCGAACGAGGTCAGCTTCACCGGGTTCCACCGGGCCGTCTCCGGGTCGGCCGCGAGGCGCTCCACCGCGGCGGCGTGGACCTCCAGCGCGGGGTCCGCGCCCCACGGGGCGAGCCGCAGGCCGTCGAGGTCCAGTGCGGTGGCGGTGAAACCGGGCACGGAGCCGGGCACGGCCACGGGCACGGACCCGGGTGGGGCGGCGGGCGGGGAAGCGGCGGCGGCAGACGTCATGGACCACAGTCCTACCCCCCGGCGGGCGGCCCGGGCCAGCGGTTTTGTGCAGCGGCACCGGCCGGGCGCCGGGCCCGGCACCCCGTGTGCGAGAGTGGCGCGATGAGGACGATCGGGCTGATCGGCGGCATGAGCTGGGAGTCGACCGCCGCGTACTACCGGCTGCTGAACGAACTGACGCGGGAGCGGCTGGGCGGGCTGCACTCGGCACGGTGCGTGCTGTACTCCGTGGACTTCGCGGAGATCGAACAGCTGCAGACGGCCGGCCGCTGGGAGGAGGCGGGCGAGGTGCTCGCCGGTGCGGCACGGGCCCTGGAGGCCGCCGGCGCCGACCTGCTGCTGATCTGCACCAACACCATGCACAAGGTGGCCGGACAGGTGGCCGCCGCGGTGGACGTGCCGCTGCTGCACCTGGCCGACACGACGGCCGCCGCCGTCCGCGGCGCGGGGGTCCGCAGGGTCGGGCTGCTGGGTACGGCGTTCACCATGGAGCAGGACTTCTACCGGGGCCGGCTGGCCGGCCACGGACTGGACGTGCTGGTGCCGGACGCCCCCGGACGGGCCGAGGTGCACCGGGTGATCTACGAGGAGCTGTGCCTGGGCGTGGTGCGCGAGGAGTCGCGGGCCGCGTACCGGGAGGTGATCGCGGAGCTGGTCGCGCGCGGCGCCGAGGGCGTGGTGCTGGGCTGCACGGAGATCGAGCTGCTGATCGGCGCGGAGGACAGCCCGGTGCCGGTGTTCCCCACGACGCGGCTGCACGCCGAGGCCGCGGTGGCGGCCGCACTGGACGGCTGACCGTCCGTCCCCGGTCCGAACCACCGGCCTGGCTGCGGAGGCGCACGCCCCGGCAGCCTGCGTGTCGGCCGGGGCGCGGCGTGCACCGTCGAGCACAGTGGGCGGGAGGGCAGCAGAGCCGGACGAGCAGGAGGCGCGGAGCCGTGGACTGGAAACTCGAAGTGGTGGTGGTGCCCGTGGCCGACGTGGACCGCGCCAAGCACTTCTACGCCGAGCAGGTCGGCTTCGCCGTCGACACCGACACCCGCATCGGCGAGCACGCCCGCGTCGTGCAGCTGACCCCGCCCGGATCGGCCTGCTCGATCATCATCGGCACCGGGATGAGCGAGTCGCGGCCCGGCTCGATGCAGGGCCTGCAACTCGTGGTCGACGACATCGACGCCGCCCGCGCCGCGCTCGTCGCCGGAGGCGTGGAGGTCGGCCCGGTGCAGCACTTCGACGACGGCGTCCGCGCCGAGGGCAGGGGCGGCGACTGGAACTCCTTCGTGTTCTTCACCGACCCGGACGGCAACGGCTGGGCCGTCCAGGAGCGCCCCGCCGCCGGCTGACCGCCGAGAACCGTGCCGCCGGCACCGCGGGCACCCGCCCGTGAACGGCGGCCCGTGAGCACCTGCCCGTGAACGGCGGCCCGCGGACACCCGCCCGTGAGCGCCCGCCCGCGGACGGCGCCCGGACCGGCGTTCAGGCGCGCTTCACCGCGACCGCCGCGGCGTCGTCCTTCAGCCGCCCGCCGACGTACGCCAGCAGGTCGCGGCGGAGGTGGTCCAGCAGGTCCGCCGGGTCGGCCCCGGCCCACCCGGCGGCCCGCTCGGCGAGCGGGTAGAACGACCGCCGGCCGTCCCGGGCCTCGGTGACCCCGTCGGTGTGGAGCAGCAGGGTCTCGCCGGGGGCGACGGTGAAGGCGTCCTGCCGGTAGCGGACGCCGGGGAGCGCGCCGAGCCCGATCGGCGGCGCCTCCGCGGCGGGGTCGAGCTCGCGCACGGGACGTCCCGGGGCGAGGAGCAGGGGCGGCGGGTGGCCGCAGTTGGCGATCAGGACGGGCTGCGCCGGGTCGTCGGGCAGGTCGGCGAGGATCACGGTGACGAAGCGCTCCACGATGTCGTCCGCGGCCTCCGGCCCGGTGCCGTCGCCGCCGCAGGCCGTCTCCTCCGCGAGGTGGCGGCGGAAGGCCGCGTCGAGGGCGGTCGCGAGTTCGGGCAGGCCGTCGTGGTGGTGGGCGAGCACCCGGAACGCGCCGAGCACCTGCCCGGTGTCCTCGACGGCGGGCAGGCCCTTGCCGCGGACGTCGCCGATGAGCACCCGGGTGGCACCGGGCACCCGGGTGGCCGCGTACAGGTCTCCGCCGAGCAGGGCCTCGTCCTCGGCGGCGAGGTAGAGGGCGGCGAGCCGCAGCGGTCCGAGCCGTTCGGGCAGGGGGCGCAGCAGCACCCGCTGGACGGTCTCCGACACCGACCGCACCCGGGTCAGCTCGCGGCCGCGGTGCTCCCGCACCCGGCAGTAGAGGACGATCAGGGTGGAGACCAGCACCAGCGCGATGATCTGCGTCTCGTGGTTGGTGGTGAAGAGCCCGCCGTGGAAGATCCCGATGAACACCTGGGCGGCCACCGCGAGGGCGCCGATCAGGCCGGTCAGCCGGGGTCCGGCGAAGGAGGCGGTGATGGCCGGGGCCACGACCAGCAGCGGGCCGAGGTGGATGGTGTCCGGTGAGGCGATGTCGATCACCGAGATCAGCACGATGAGACCGAGCGGGATCACCACGAGCGCGTGGGCGCGCTGCCAGTCGCCGCTCAGGGCACCGGGGCGCCGCCGTCCGTGCACCGTCACCCCTCCACCCTGCACCCGGGCGGCCCCGGCGACATCCCGTGACACGGCGGCACTCCCGCGGACGGCCCTCGGGCCGCGTTGACCGTGATCTTGGACTGCCCCTACAGTCGGTCGGAGCGCGCACCGGCGGCCGGGGGAGGTTCCTGATGAGACGTCACCACTGGCTGGAGCGGATCCGGCAGCTCGACCCGGAGACCGAGTACACCGAGATCTACCGGATCAGCAGCTGGTACGAGTTCCCGTGGGACACCAGTCAGGCGCTCGGGTTCGCGCTGTACCGCACGTACGCCGTGCCGGGCATCGGGCGGCTGCTCGCCCGGACCGGCGAGTTCACCACGCGGGCGCAGAAGCGGTACGACGACACCGTGCTCATCCTGGAGGCCGTGGTCGAGCACGGCTTCGACTCCGGGCAGGGCCGCGAGGCGATCCGCCGGATGAACGGGATGCACCGGCGGTACGCGATCCCGGACGAGGACTTCGTCTACGTGCTGGCCACCTTCGTCGTCGTCCCCAAGCGCTGGCTGGACGACTACGGCTGGCGCCCGTACTCCGACCACGAGATCCGAGCCTCCGTCAACTACTACCGCGAGCTCGGCCGGCACATGGGGCTGCGGAACGTCCCCGGGACGTACGAGGAGTTCGAGCGCCTGCTGGACGACTACGAGCGCGCCCACTTCGCCTTCGACCAGGGCGGCCGGGACGTCTCCGACGCCACGCTCGACCTCACCGCGAGCTGGTACCCGCGCCCCGTCGGCGCGCAGATGCGCCGGTCCGCGGTCTGCCTGCTCGACGACCCGCTGCGGGAGGCGTTCGGCTACCCGCGGCCGCCCGCCCTGCTGACCGCGCTGGTGCGCGGCGGCATGCGGCTGCGCGGCCGCGCCGTCCGGCTGCTGCCGCCGCGCCGCACCCCGCACCTGGCCCGCGACGGCCGCCAGGTGCGGGGGTACCCCGGCGGGTACCGGGTCTCCGAGCTCGGCACCTTCGAGCCGGGCACGGAGCCCGGCGCGGCAGCAGGCACGGCGGGCACGGAGCCCGGCACGGCAGCGGGCACGGCGGAGCGAGGCGGCTGCCCCTTCCCGCACGGCGGGGCGTCCTGACCGCCGGTGTCGGCAGGGCGTGCGAGGCTGCCGGGATGACCGACGACCCCACACCCGAGATCCCCCCGCAGAACTACGCCCGGAGCTGGGCCGACGGGGGCGCGCGGCCGCCGCTGCCCCTGGTCGGCGACGAGCGCGAGATCCTCACCGCCTACCTGGACCACCACCGCGAGACGCTCGCGCTGAAGTGCGCCGGCCTCACGGCCGCGCAGCTGTCCGAGCACGCCGTGCCGCCGTCCGCGCTGACCCTGCACGGCCTGGTGCGGCACCTCGCCGGGGTGGAGCAGTGGTGGCTGCACCTGCAGTTCGCCGGGGCCGACGAGCCGATGATCCACTACTCCGACGAGGACCCCGACCAGGACTTCGAGCACCTGGACGGCGACCCGGCCGAGGCGCTGGCCGCCTGGCGGGCCCGGTGCGAGCGCTCCCGGGAGATCGTCGCCGCCGCGCCCTCGCTGGACGCCACCGGCGTGCACCGGGCCACCGGGCAGCCCGTCTCGCTGCGCCGCATCCTGGTGCACCTGATCGCCGAGTACGCCCGCCACGACGGCCACGCCGACCTGCTGCGCGAGCGCCTGGACGGCGCGACGGGCTTCTGACCCCGTCCCGCTCCCGGACCGCCGGGGCGCGGGGCCCCGGCGGGCGCCCTTGACGAAGGACCGTCCGCTGACGAGCCTTGATCCCGTCGGGCACAACCCCGGGCCAGGAGGTCGACGGTGACCGAGCAGGCGTCCCACGCGCGCGGACGGACGGACGTCCCGCTGCTGGACGAGACGATCGGCCGGTGCCTGGCGCGCACCGCCGCCGCGTTCCCCGGCCGCGAGGCGCTGGTCGACGTGCCGAGCGGCCGCCGCTGGACGTACGCCGAACTCGCCCGGGACGTCGACCGGGTGGCCCGCGGCCTGCGGGCGCGCGGCGTCGGCCGGGGCGACCGGGTCGGCATCTGGGCGCTCAACTGTCCCGAGTGGGTGCTCGTGCAGTACGCCACCGCCCGGCTCGGCGCGGTCCTCGTCACGATCAACCCCGCCTACCGGACCCACGAGCTGGCGTACGCGCTCGACCGGTCCGGGGTGAGCCTGCTCGTCGCGCAGCCCGCCTACCGCACCAGCGACTACCGGGCCATGGTCGCCGAGGTCCGCGGGCAGTGCCCCGGCCTCCGCGAGACGCTCTGGATCGGCGACCCGGCCTGGCAGGAACTCGACGGCGACGGCCCCCTGCCCGACGACCTCTCCCCCGACGACCCGATCAACATCCAGTACACCTCCGGCACCACCGGCTTCCCCAAGGGCGCCACCCTCTCGCACCGCAACATCCTCAACAACGGCCACTGGGTGGGCGAGCTCGTCGGCTACACCGAGCACGACCGGATCTGCCTGCCCGTACCGCTCTACCACTGCTTCGGCATGGTCATGGGAAACCTCGCGGCCCTCACCCACGGCGCCTGCGTCGTCCTGCCGGGCCAGGGCTTCGACCCGGCCGCGGCCCTGCACGCGGTCGCCGCCGAACGCGCCACCTCGCTCTACGGCGTGCCGACGATGTTCATCGCCGAGCTCGGCCTCCCGGACTTCGCCGCGTACGACCTCACCTCGCTGCGCACCGGCATCATGGCCGGCTCGCCGTGCCCGGTCGAGGTGATGAAGCGGGTGCAGACCGAGATGCACATGGCCGAGGTCGCCATCGCGTACGGCATGACCGAGACCTCGCCCGTCTCCACGCAGACCCGGCGCGACGACGACCTCGACCACCGGACCGGCACGGTCGGCCGCGTGCTGCCGCACCTGGAGGTCAAGGTCGTCCACCCGGACACCGGCGGCACCGTCGCCCGCGGTGCGACCGGCGAGCTCTGCACCCGCGGCTACTCCGTCATGCTCGGCTACTGGGACGACCCCGTCCGCACCGCCGAGGTGGTCGACCCCGAGGGCTGGATGCACACCGGCGACCTCGCCGTCATGCGTCCGGACGGCTACCTGGCGGTCGTCGGCCGGATCAAGGACATGATCATCCGTGGCGGCGAGAACGTCTACCCGCGCGAGATCGAGGAGTTCCTGCACACCCACCCCGCGATCGCGGACGTCCAGGTGGTCGGCGTGCCCGACCCGCGGTACGGCGAGGAGATCTGCGCCTTCGTGGTGCTCCGCGACCCGGCCGCCGGCCTCACCGCCGACGAGGTCGCCGCGTACTGCCGCGGACGGCTCGCCCACTACAAGACCCCCCGCCACGTGCACGTGGTCGACGCCTTCCCGATGACGGTCAGCGGCAAGGTCAGAAAGAACGAGCTCCGCGAACGGGCGGCCCGCGCGCTCACCACGTGAGCCCCCCGCCCCGGCGGGCCCGGCCACCGCCGGTCGCGGTCCGTTACGCTGGTTGACGTGCTCCTTCTCGTTCGCCGGCGCCACGTGGACCTGCTCCGCGTCACGAGCGCGTCCTGTCGACGCTCCGGCTGACCCCGCCCGCCCTCCGCCCTGTACGGGGCAGATCCCCGGCCCAGGGCACACAGACTCCCCCGGCACCGCTGCACCGGCCGCACCCGGCCCGGCAGCGGCAGCATCCCCGGTGACCACCGGGCCCGTCCGGGGCACCGACACCCCAGGGATGTCACCCATGACCCAGCAGTCCCCCAGCACCGGCCTCCCCGTGATCGACCTGTCCCTCGCGGACGGCGGCCCCGAGGAGCGCGCCCGGCTCCACGCCGGACTCCGGGCCGCCGCCACCGAGGTCGGCTTCTTCCAGCTCGTCGGGCACGGCGTCACCCCGGCCGAGACCGGCGCCCTCACCGCGGCGATGCACGCCTTCTTCGCCCTCCCGGAGGCCGACCGGCTCGCCGTCAGCAACCTCAACTCGCCGCACTTCCGCGGCTACACCCGCACCGGCGACGAACGCACCGGCGGCAGCCGCGACTGGCGCGACCAGCTCGACATCGGCGCGGAGCTGCCCCCGCACGTGCCCCACCGCGGCGAACCGCCGTACTGGTGGCTGGAGGGCCCCAACCAGTGGCCGGCCGCGCTGCCCGAGCTGCGCGAGGCCGCCCTGCACTGGATCGACCGCCTCGGCGGCGTCGGCCGGCGCCTCCTGCGCGAGCTGCTCACCGCCATCGGCGCCCGCCCCGACTTCTACGACGACGCCTTCGCCGGCCACCCGCACCTGCGCCTCAAGCTCGTCCGCTACCCCGGCACCGCCCCGGACGGCGCCGCGCAGGGCGTCGGCTCGCACAAGGACTACGGCTTCATCACCCTGCTCCTCCAGGACACCGTGGGCGGCCTCCAGGTGGAGCGCGCGGACGGCTCGTACCTCGAAGTGCCCCCGATGGAGGGCGCCTTCGTCGTCAACCTGGGCGAACTGCTGGAGGTCGCCACCGACGGCTACCTCAAGGCCACCAGCCACCGCGTGGTCAGCCCGCCCGGCGCCCGGGAGCGGTTCTCCGTGCCGTTCTTCTACAACCCGCGCCTGGACGCCCACGTCGAACCGCTCGACTTCCCGCAGGCCCACCACGCGCCCGGCGCGACCGACGACCCGGCGAACCCGCTCTACGCCGAGTTCGGACGCAACGAGCTCAAGGGCTACCTCCGGGCCCACCCCGAGGTGACCCGCCGCCACCACGCCGACCTGCTGCCGCTCACCGCGGCCTGACACCCCGCGCGGGCGGCCGCGTACGGACGCCCCCGGCCCGACCGCCGGGGGCGTCCCGTACGCGCCGCGCGCCGTTACTGCGGGTCCTGCACCAGCCGGGCCGGGAAGCCGCCCGTCGCGACCGGGCCCCAGCGGCGCGGGGTGACGCGGATCAGCGACTTGCCCTGCCGCACCATCGCCGCGCGGTACTCGTCCCAGTCCGGGTGCTCGCCCGCGATGGTGCGGAAGTACTCGACCAGCGGCTCGACCGACTCGGGCGCGTCGATCACCTCCGCCTCGCCGTCGATCTGCACCCACGGGCCGTCCCACTCGTCGGAGAGCACGACCACGCTGACCGAGGCGTCCCGGCGGGCGTTGCGGGTCTTCGCCCGCTCCGGGTAGGTGGAGACGACGATGCGTCCCTCGGCGTCGACCCCGCAGGTCAGCGGGGACGCCTGCGGGCTGCCGTCGGCCCGGCGGGTCAGGAGGAGGGCACGGTGCCGGGGGCGGACGAACTCCAGCAGTTCGTCGAGACCCACCCGGGTGCTGGTGGCGATCGAAGGGCTCATGCCGATCAGCGTAGAGCGCTTTCCCGGGCGCGGGAGGGCCCGCCGGGCCCGACCCGCCGACACCGCGGACGGGAGCCGGGCGGCCGCCGCGGGGCACTGTCCCACTGCTACTGTCCCAGCAGGACTGCTGCACCGGGCGGGACCGGCACCGGGAGCAGCACCGGCCGCCCCGCGCGAGGGACGGCCGGCCAGGGCGGAGGAGCGCAGAGGATGACCACGGACGTGCCGCGGCTGACCGTGGACGAGCTGGCCGCGCGCGCCGGGGTGACCGTCCGGACCCTCCGCTTCTACGCCGCCAAGGGGCTCCTGCCGCCGCCCGAGCTCGGCCCCCGCAGGGTCGGCCTGTACGGTCCCGAACACCTCGGCCGGCTCGAACTCATCGAGGAACTCCAGCGGCAGGGCCTCACTCTGGCGGCCATCGAACGCTACCTCGCCCAACTCCCCGAGGACATCGGCTCGCTGGACCTCGCCATCCACCGCGCCCTGGTCGCCTCCTGGACACCCGAGGCGGCCGAGGAGGCGGGGCGCGCCCAACTCGCCCGGCGGGTCGGGCGCGAGCTCTCCGACGCGGACGTCGACCGGCTCGTCGCCATGGGCGCCCTCCACCGCACCGACGACCCCGACGTCTTCAAGACCGACCCGGGCCTGCTGCCGCTCGGCGTCCGCATCCTCGACGTCCCCATCCCGCTGGAGACCCTGCTGGCCGCCCGCGCCGTCGTCCGCCTGCACAGCCGGGCCACCGCCCACGACCTGCACCGCCTCTTCCGCGACACCGTGTGGAAGCCCTACCGCGAGAGCGGCCCCGACCCCGACGCCCTCGCGCACATGAAGAGCCTCGCCGACCGCATCCAGCCCATGGTCGTGCAGGCCATCGTCACGGCCTTCCAGCGCTCCCTCGCCGACGAGCTCGCCGGCGGCACCGACTGACCTGCGGCGAAAACGGCTGGACCGCAGCCCCGCACGGCGCTTGGGTGGCCGCATGACCGTACTCCGCACCGCCCGCCTCACCCTCCGGCCCTGGCAGGACTCCGACCTCGCCCCCTGGGCCGCCATGAACGCCGACCCCGAGGTGCGCCGGCACCTCGGCCCCGTCCTGACCCGTGCGCAGGCCGACGCCTCCGTGGCCGCCTTCCGGGCGGAGTTCGCGGCCCGCGGCTACGGCTGGTGGGCCGTCGAGACCACCGCCACCGGCACCTTCATCGGCTTCGCCGGCCTCGACGACGTCGACCCCGGCCTCCCCTTCGCCGGGGTCGAGATCGGCTGGCGCCTCGCCCGCGAGGCCTGGGGCCACGGCTACGCCACCGAGGCCGCCCGCACGTGCCTCGACTTCGGCTTCGAGGACCTCGGACTGCCGGAGGTCCTCGCCGTCACCACCGTCGCCAACCACCGCTCGCAGGCCGTCATGCAGCGGCTCGGGATGACCCGCGACCCGGCGGACGACTTCGACGACCCGGAGGCCCCCGAGGGGCCGCTCCGCACGAACGTGCTGTACCGGATCGGCCGGCCCTGACGGGCCGCACGGCACGGCGCTGCGCGGCGGTGCCCGTCACGACCGGAGCGCCGTCCGCGGTCACTCCGCGACGGTGAGCACCACCTTGCCCGTGACATGGCCGGTGTCGCCGAGCGCGTGGCCCTTCGCGGCGTCCGCGAGCGGGAGGACCGCCTCGACGACCGCGCGCAGCCGTCCGGCCGCGACCAGGTCGGCGACGGCCCGCATGCCCTCCTGGTCGGCCTCGACCAGGAGGGCGTCGGCCCGGACGCCGCGGGCGGCCGCCGCCGCGGCGAGGCCCTCGGGCAGGGCCCCGAGGGCGATGGTGATCAGCCGGCCGCCCGGCTTCAGGACGCCGAGGGAGCGCAGCGCGGTGTCGCCGCCGATGGTGTCGAGCACGAGGTCGACCGGGCCGGCCGCGGCGAAGTCCGCCGTACGGTAGTCGATCACCTCGTCGGCGCCGAGTTCCCGCACGAGGGCGTGCTTGGGGGCGCTGGCGGTGCCGATCACGTACGCGCCGCGCTCCTTGGCGATCTGTACGGCGAGGTGGCCGACGCCGCCCGCGGCGGCGTGGACGAGCACCCGCTGTCCCGGCTGCACGTCCGCGGCGTCGACGAGCACCTGCCGGGCGGTGAGCGCGGCCAACGGGACCGCCGCGGCCTGCACGTGGTCGACGTTCTCCGGCTTGCGGACGAGTGCCCGGGCCGGGGCGGTGACGTACTCGGCGAAGGAGCCGACGCCGTGCGGGTAGGGCAGCATGCCGAACACCTCGTCGCCCACCCGGTGCAGGGTGACGCCGATGCCGACGGCCTCCACCACGCCGGAGACGTCCCAGCCGAGCACCAGCGGCAGGCGGCCGAGGAAGCCGCCGAACTGCCGGTGCTTCCAGTCGGTGGGGTTCATGCCGGCCGCGCGGACGCGAACGAGCACCTCGGAGGGCCCGGCACCGGGCGGTCGGTCGTGATCTCGCGCAGCACCTCGGGGCCGCCGTACGTGTCCTGGCTGATCGCCTTCATCGTCGTCATGCCACCAGGATCGTCCGGGGCCGACCAGGGACGGAAGTGGCCCGGGGGCCACGATGTGCAAGGATCGGGCCATGCACCGCGTCGTCGTCCTCGCCGTGGACGGGGTCATCCCGTTCGAGCTGAGCCTGCCCTCCCGCCTGTTCGGAGCCGCCACCGACGCCGACGGGCGCCCGCTCTACGAGGTGGTCACCTGCTCGCCGGACGGGCGGCCCGTCCGGACCGCCGCCGACTTCTCGATCACCGTCGAGCGTGACGCCACGGCCCTCGCAGAGGCGCACACCGTGGTGATCCCGGCGTCCGAGGACTTCGCCCGGATCGCCGGCCCGGACTCCCTGCCGCCCGCCGTCGCCCGGGCCCTCGACCTGGTCGGCCCCCGCACCCGGATCGTCGGCATCTGCATCGCCACCTTCCCGCTCGCGGCGGCCGGCCTGCTGGACGGCCGCGAGGCGGCCACGCACTGGCACCACGCGGAGCGGTTCCGCCGGGTCTTCCCCCGGGTCGGACTCCGGCCCGACGTGCTCTTCGTCGACGCGGGCCGGGTGCTGACCTCGGCGGGCGCGGCGGCCGGCATCGACCTGATCCTGCACCTCGTCCGGCTCGACCACGGCAGCGCGGTGGCCAACCAGGTCGCCCGGCGCTGCGTCGTGCCGCCCCAACGCGAGGGCGGCCAGGCGCAGTACGTGGAGCGGCCGGTGCCACCGACGGCGGACACCGGCACCTCGGCCACCCGCGCCTGGGCCCTCGCCCGCCTCCACGAGCCGCTCCGGCTCGCCGACTTCGCCGCGCACGCCGGGATGAGCCGCCGCACGTTCACCCGCCGGTTCCGCGCCGAGGTCGGGCTGAGCCCCGGACAGTGGCTCACCCGGCAGCGGGTCGACCTGGCACGGGAGTTGCTGGAGAGCAGCGACCTGCCGGTGGACCGGATCGCCGAACGCGCAGGCTTCGGCACCGACGCCACGCTGCGCACCCGGCTGCACGCGGCGATCGGCGTCTCCCCGGGCACGTACCGGCGGACGTTCCGCGCCTGAGCGGCACCCGGGCGGGACGGGAACCCGACCGCGGACCGCGCGCCCGCCGGGGGCAGGGTGCGCGGTCGTCCGGCCGTCGGCGCGCGGTCGTCAGTCGCGGAACGTGCGGCCGTCGGCGGCCATCGCCTCCAGCAGCGGCGGCGGGAGGAAGCGGTCGCCGTAGGCGGCGGCCAGCTCCCGTGCCCGGGCCGTGAATCCGGGCAGGCCGCCGTCGTAGCCGTTGATGTACTGCAGCACGCCGCCCGTCCACGCGGGGAAGCCGATGCCGAGGATGGAGCCCACGTTGGCGTCGGCGACGGAGGTGAGGACGTTCTCCTCCAGGCAGCGGACGGAGTCCAGGGCCTCGGCGAAGAGCATCCGCTCCTTCATGTCCTCGAACGGGATCTCCGTGCCGGGCCGGGTGAAGTGCTCGCGCAGGCCGGGCCAGAGGCGGGTGCGGCGGCCGTCCGCGTACTCGTAGAAGCCGGCGCCGCCGCTGCGGCCGGTGCGGTCGAACTCGTCGACCATGCGGTCGATCACGGTGTCGGCCGGGTGGGCCGTCCAGCTGCCGCCGGCGTCCTCGACGGCCCGCCGCGACTCGTTGCGGATCTTGCGCGGCAGGGTGAGGGTGAGCTCGTCCATCAGCGAGAGCACCTTCGCCGGGTAGCCGGCCTGGGCGGCGGCCTGCTCGACGGAGACCGGGTCGAGGCCCTCGCCGACCATGGCGACGCCCTCGTTGATGAACTGGCCGATGACCCGCGAGGTGAAGAAGCCGCGGGAGTCGTTGACGACGATCGGCGTCTTCCGGATCTGCCGCACGAGGTCGAAGGCGCGGGCCAGCGCCTCGTCACCGGTGCGGGCGCCCTTGATGATCTCGACGAGCGGCATTTTGTCGACCGGCGAGAAGAAGTGCAGGCCGATGAAGTCGGCGGGCCGCGAGACGCCTTCGGCGAGCAGGCCGATCGGGAGGGTGGAGGTGTTCGAGCAGAGCAGGGCGTCCGGGGCGACGACGTCCTGCACCTCCTGGAAGACCTTGTGCTTGAGCTCCGGGTTCTCGAAGACCGCCTCGACGACGGCGTCGCAGCCCGCGAGGTCGGCCGCGTCGGCGGTCGGGGTGATCCGGGCGAGCAGCGCCTCGCGCTCCTCCGGGGTGGTGCGGCCGCGCGCGACGGCCTTGTCCAGCAGGCTTGCGGAGTAGGCCTTCCCGCGTTCCGCCGCCTCCGGGGTGACGTCCTTGAGCAGCACCTGGATGCCGGCCCTGGCGCAGGAGTACGCGATGCCCGCGCCCATCATCCCGGCGCCGAGCACCGCGACCTTCGTGACCGGCCGGGCGGGGACGTCCTTCGGGCGCCCGGCACCGGAGTTGACGGCCTGCATGTCGAAGAAGAACGCCTGGATCATGTTCTTCGCGGTCTGCCCGGTGACGAGTTCCGTGAAGTAGCGGGCCTCGATCGCCATCGCCGTGTCGACGTCCACCTGCGCACCCTCGACCGCCGCCGCGAGGATGTTGCGCGGCGCCGGGTAGGGCGCTCCGGCGAGCTGCTTGCGCAGGTTCGCCGGGAAGGCGGGCAGGTTGGCGGCGAGCGCCGGGGTGGCCGGGGTGCCGCCGGGGATGCGGTACCCCTTGGCGTCCCAGCGCTGCACGGACTCCGGGTTGGCCTCGATGAAGGCGCGCGCCCTGGCGAGCATCTCCTCGGGCGTGGCGGCGAGTTCGTCGACCAGGCCGTGCTGCAGGGCCTGCGCCGGACGGTACTGCTGCCCCTGCAGCAGCACCTTGAGCAGGGCGTCGGCGATGCCGAGCAGCCGGACGGTGCGGACGACACCGCCGCCGCCGGGCAGCAGGCCGAGGGTCACCTCCGGCAGGCCGATCTTCGAGCCGGGGGCGTCCAGGGCCACGCGGTGGTGGCAGGCGAGCGCGATCTCCAGGCCGCCGCCGAGCGCGGCACCGTTGACGGCGGCGACGACGGGCCGGCCGAGCGTCTCCAGGGCGCGCAGGGCGCGCTTGATGCGCATGCCGTGCTCGAACGTCGCGGCGGCGTCGCCGGGCCCGACGGACGACAGCAGGTGCAGGTCGCCGCCGGCGAAGAACGTCTTCTTGGCGGAGGTCACGATCACCCCGCGCAGGCCCTCGGTGGCCCGCAGCCTCTCCACCGCGGCGTCGAGCGCCTCGGTGAAGGCCGCGTTCATGGTGTTGACGGACTGCGCCGGGTCGTCGAGGACGAGGGTGACCACACCGTCCCCGTCCTGCTCCCAGCGGATGGCGGTTGCTTCGGTCATGGGGATTTCTCTCCAGGGAGTGGGGGTGGTCAGATGCGCTCGACGACGGTGGCGACGCCCATGCCGCCGCCCACGCAGAGCGTGGCCAGGCCGTAGCGCTGGTCGCGGCGCTCCAGCTCGTCGATCAGCGTGCCGAGGATCATCGCGCCGGTGGCACCGAGCGGGTGGCCGAGCGCGATGGCCCCGCCGTTGACGTTCACCTGCTCGTGGGAGAAGCCGAGTTCGCCCATGAAGCGCAGGGCGACGGCGGCGAAGGCCTCGTTGATCTCGACGAGGTCGATGTCGCCGGGGGTGAGTCCGGCCTTCGCGAGGGCCTTGCGGGTGGCCGGCGCCGGACCGGTGAGCATGATGGTGGGCTCGGAGCCGGAGACCGCGGCGGAGACGATGCGGGCGCGCGGCGTCAGCCCGTACCGCTCGCCGATCTCGCGGGAGCCGATGGCGACGAGCGCGGCGCCGTCGACGATGCCGGAGGAGTTGCCGGCGTGGTGCACGTGGTCGATCGACTCCACCCAGTGGTACTTCTGCAGCGCGACGGCGTCGAAGCCGCCCATCTCGCCGATCGCCGCGAACGACGGCTTGAGACCCGCCAGTGTCTCCACGGTGGTGCCCGGGCGGACGAACTCGTCACGGTCGAGGACGACCAGGCCGTTGCGGTCGCGGACGGGCACCACCGAGCGGTCGAACAGCCCGTCGGCCTGCGCCTTCGCGGCCCGCGCCTGCGACTCGGCGGCGAAGGCGTCGACGTCGGTGCGGCTGAAGCCGCCGATGGTGGCGATCAGGTCGGCGCCGATGCCCTGCGGCACGAAGCCCGTCTCGTAGGAGGTCATCGGGTCCATCGCCCAGGCGCCGCCGTCGGAGCCCATCTTCACCCGCGACATCGACTCGACGCCGCCGGCGAGGATCAGGTCCTCCCAGCCCGAACGGACCTTCGCCGCCGCCAGGTTGACGGCTTCCAGGCCGGAGGCGCAGAAGCGGTTCTCCTGCACGCCCGCGACGGTGTCCGGCAGGCCGGCGGCGATGGCGGCGATCCGGGCGATGTCGGAGCCCTGGTCGCCGACCGGGCTGACGACGCCGAGCACGATGTCGTCGATCGCGGCCGGGTCGAGCGAGGGGAACCGGGCCCGGATCTCGTGGATCAGGCCGACGACGAGGTCGATCGGCTTGGTGCCGTGCAGCGAGCCGTTCGCCTTGCCCCGGCCTCGCGGGGTTCGGACGGCGTCGTAGACGTACGCTTCGGTGGTCACGGTGGGGAGCCTTTCGCTGGTCGTCAGCTGAGCAGGGAGCGGCCGATGATCTCTTTCATGATCTCGGTGGTGCCGCCGTAGATGGTCTGGATACGTCCGTCGGTGAACGCCTTCGCCACCGGGTACTCCGACATGTAGCCGTATCCGCCGTGCAGTTGGAGGCAGCGGTCGGCGGTGCGCTTCTGCAGCTCGGTGGCCCACCACTTGGCCATCGACGCGTCGACGGGCGTCAGCGCGTACCGGTTGTGCTCGGTGATGCACCGGTCGACGAACGTGCGGGTCACCGCGCACTCGGTGGCCAGCTCGGCGATCTCGAAGCGGACGTGCTGGAGCCTGGCCAGCGGCCGCCCGAACGCGGTGCGCTGCTTGACGTACGCGGTGGTGAGCTCCAGCAGGTGCTCGGCGCCCGCGACGGCGGAGACCGCGATGGCGAGCCGCTCCTGCGCGAGGTTGGCCATGAGGTGGACGAAGCCCTGGTTCTCCGTGCCGAGGAGGTTCTCCTTCGGCACCCGGACGTCCTCGAAGAACAGCTCCGCGGTGTCCTGCGCCTTCTGGCCGATCTTGTCGAGGTTGCGGCCCCGCCCGAAACCGGCCGTGCCGCGCTCCACGACCAGCAGGCTCAGCCCGTGCGCCCCGCCCTCCGGGGTGGTCCGCGCCACGACGACCACCAGGTCGGAGATGATGCCGTTGGAGATGAACGTCTTGCTGCCGTTCAGCAGGTAGTGGTCGCCCCTGTCGACCGCGGTGGTGCGGATGCCCTGCAGGTCGGACCCGGCGCCGGGCTCCGTCATGGCGATCGCCGTGACGGTCCCGCCGCTGCAGAAGCCGGGCAGCCAGCGGCGCTTCTGCTCCTCGGTGCCGAGCGAGGTCAGGTACGGGCCGACGATGTCGTTGTGCAGCCCGATCGCCAGCCCGCTCACCCCGGCCCGGGTGAACTCCTCGGCGAGCACGGCCGGGAACCGGAAGTCCGGCGTGCCGCCCCCGCCGTACTCCTCCGGCACGGCCAGGCCCAGCAGCCCGTGGCGGCCGGCGGCGAGCCAGGCCTCCCGGTCGACGATGCCCGCCTGCTCCCAGCGCTCGTGGTGCGGGAGCACCTCCTTGGCGAGGAACGCCCGGACGGTCTCCCGGAAGGCCTCGTGCTCGTCGGTGTAGATCTCGCGCTGCACCTGCTGCTCCTCTGCGGTGTCGGCGGTGCGGGGTGGGGCGGGCCGGATGCGGGGCGGGCCGGAGTGGGGCCGTGCGGCGTGCGGTCAGCCCGCCTGCGGACCGCCCCGGGGGCCGGCGGCGAGCGCGGGGACGTCCCAGTCGCGGGCCACCTCCGCCGTGTCCGCACCGGGCAGGGCCGGCGGGCGGCGCAGCGCGGCGGGGGTGGCGGAGAAGCGGGGGGCGGGGGCCGGCTGCGGGACGCCGTGGTGGCGGACGTACGTGCCGCGGGCGGCGAGGTGCGGGTGGTCGGCGGCCTCGCCGGCGGTGAGCACGGGGGCGGTGCACGCGTCGGTGCCCTCGAAGAGGGCCGTCCACGCGGGCCGGGTGCGGGTCGCGAAGCGTTCGGCGATGCGGGTGCGCAGTTCGGCGTGGCGGGGGACGTCCCAGGGGTCGGGGGCGTCGTCGCCGAGGCCGAGGATCTCCGCGAACCGGGCGTAGAACTGCGGCTCCAGCGCGCCGACGGCCATGTACCCGCCGTCGGCGGTGCGGTACACGCCGTACTGGGGGGCGCCGCCGTCGAGGAGGTTGGTGCCGCGGGCGTCCTGCCAGTGCCCGGCGGCGCGCAGGCCCCACAGCATGGTGGTGAGGTGGGCGGCGCCGTCGACGATCGCGGCGTCGACCACCTGGCCCGTGCCGGTGGCGCGGGCGTGGTGGAGGGCCGCGAGCAGGCCGACGGCGAGGTAGAGGGAGCCGCCGGCGTAGTCGCCGAGCAGGTTGGCGGGGATGCCGGGCGGCCCGCCGGGTTCGCCGCCGACCGCGTCGAGGACGCCGGCCGTGGCGATGTAGCCGATGTCGTGGCCCGCGCGGTCGGCGAGGGGGCCGTCCTGGCCCCAGCCGGTCATCCGGCCGTAGACGAGGGCGGGGTTGCGGGCCAGGCAGGCGTCGGGGCCGACGCCGAGCCGTTCGGCGACGCCGGGGCGGTAGCCCTCGACGAGCAGGTCGGCCCGTTCGACGAGGTCGAGCACGGTGCCGGCGCCGCCGGGGGCCTTGAGGTCGACGAGGACGGACCGCTTGTTGCGGTTGGTGAGGTCGAGCGCGGGTGCGGGGCCGAGCGGCGGCGGGCCGGGGCGGTCGACCCGGACGACGTCGGCGCCGAGGTCGGCGAGGAGCATGGCGGCGAACGGGCCGGGGCCGATCCCGGCGAGTTCGACCACGCGTACGCCGGCCAGCGGGCCCTGGGCGGTCTGCTCCGTCACTGCCGTCCTCCGTTGTTTGACAGTGAAGCTGTCACAGTGGCGATGATAAGCAGGTGACCGGCCGGTAACAAGGCCCCGGCGCGCGCACCGCCGCAGCGCCCCACGTTTGCCAAGCACGCGCAACGGGCGGATTCTGGGGCTGACGACCGCCGCCCGAGAAGGTGATCCGCATGCACAACCACTGGATCGTCGACCTGAACTTCGAGGAGGACGAGAGCCGCACCAGCTGCACGGCCTCCCTCAGTGGCTTCAGCGCCCCCGGCGTCCGCGGCATCGGCATCGCCCGCCGCAACCCCGACGACTCCCCCGACTCCACCATCGGCGAGGAGCTCGCCGCCGCCCGCGCCTGCTCCAACCTCGCGCACCAGCTGATCGACAAGGCCGCCACCGGCATCGAGACCCGCACCCACGAAACCGCACGGATCGACTTCTGAACCACCGTCACACCCCGTCCGGGTCCGGCCGTTCCCCGCCGGACCCATTGACGGGTCCGCGTCCCGCCCGTAGCGTCTGCACCACCCCCTCGGAGTAATTTCCACCACCCGTATGCTCCGGGGGCTTCTGCGCGTCGCAGTACTCCCCGGTACAGACCCGCAGAAGGGACGCCCCCGTGGCCCCCACCACGCGCCGCAGCCTGGTCGCGATCCTCGCCACCGCGCTCGCCGCCGTCGCCATCCCGCTGTCCGCACTCTCCGCGCACGGCGCCGACACCCCGCTCCGCACCCTCGCCACCAACGACGGCCGCCAGATCGGCGTCGCGGTCTCCGACAGCAAGCTCACCGGCTCCACCGCCTACGCCTCGCTCCTGAAGAGCCAGTTCAACTCGGTCACCGCCGAGAACGCGATGAAGTGGGACGCCGTCGAGCCCAGCCAGGGCAACTTCAACTGGGCCGCCGCCGACCGGCTCGTCGCCGCCGCCCAGGCCAACGGCCAGGTCGTCCGCGGCCACACCCTCGCCTGGCACAGCCAGGTGCCGAGCTGGATCACCAACGGCGGCTTCAGCGCGGCCCAGTTGAAGACCATGCTGTCGCAGCACATCGCCACCGAGGCCGGCCGCTACGCCGGCAAGGTCTACGCCTGGGACGTCGTCAACGAGGCCTTCAACGACGACGGCACCCGCCGCACCAGCCTCTGGCAGACCAACCTCGGCGACAGCTGGATCGCGGACTCCTTCACCGCGGCCCGCGCGGCCGACCCGACGGCGAAGCTGTACATCAACGACTACAACACCGACGGCATCAACGCGAAGAGCACCGCGCTCTACAACCTCGTCAAGTCGCTGAAGCAGCAGGGCGTCCCGATCGACGGCGTCGGCTTCCAGGCGCACCTGATCCTCGGCCAGGTGCCCTCCGACCTCAAGGCCAACCTGCAGCGCTTCGCCGACCTCGGCGTCGACGTCGCCATCACCGAGCTCGACATCCGCATGCAGACGCCCTCCAACGCCACCACCCTCGCCTCCCAGGCCACCGACTACGGCAAGGTCATCACCGCCTGCCGCGGCGTCACCCGCTGCGTCGGCGTGACCGTCTGGGGCCTGGACGACGCCGACTCCTGGGTGCCGGACGTCTTCTCCGGCTACGGCGCGGCCACCCTGTACGACGGGAACCTGCAGCCGAAGCCCGCCTACACGGCGGTCGCGACGGCGTTCGGCGGCTCGACCTCCAGCCCGAGCCCGAGCCCCTCCTCGTCGACGTCGCCCAGCCCGTCGCCGTCCCCCTCGCCCAGCTCCTCCCCGAGCTCGTCGCCCAACCCCACGGGCGGATGCACGGCCTCGTACAAGATCGCCAACCAGTGGACGGGCGGCTTCACCGCCAACCTCACCGTGACCAACCGCGGCACCTCGGCGGTCAGCCCCTGGCAGGTGAGCTGGCAGTTCCCGGCCGCCGGGCAGCAGGTCACCCAGGGCTGGAGCGCGGTGTTCACGCAGTCCGGCAGCACCGTGACGGCCGCGAACCCGGCCTGGGCCACCAGCCTCGCCCCGGGCGCCTCGTACAGCTTCGGCTTCAACGGCAGCTGGACCGGCAGCAACCCGGTGCCCGCCGCGCTGAGCCTCAACGGCACCGTCTGCACCACCGTCTGACAGCGGCACCCCGCTGCGGCGGGGCCGCGGGCCGACCCGGCCCGCGGCCCCGCCCGCGGGACCACCCGGGCCCGTCCGCCCGCGGGTTCCCCGGCCGCGTACCGGCGGGTAGAGTGCGGCGACCGGCCCGCCCCTCCACCCTGCCGCCCCACGGCGGGCCGCGCCCCCGCGGGCACCGGGGCGGGAACGGGGAACAGCGCACATGACGGTGTGGACCAGGCCGGCCCTCTGGTGGCGGGCGGCGATCGCGCTCTCGGCCTTCCTGGGGATCCTCCTCAGCAACAGCTCGCTGGTGTACTTCACCATCGAGAGCAACGTCATCGTGCTCGGCTACTTCCTCGGTGCCGCGTACTGGATGGTGCAGCGCGGCACCGTGGACGCGCCCGCCCCGCGGCTGCGCGGCGCGGTGACGCTGTACATCACGATCACCGGCCTGGTCGCGCACATCCTGCTCAACCACGGGGAGAACCCGCTGCCCGGGCTGCTCGACGGCCCCGACCGGCTGCAGAACTGGTCGAGCTTCTTCCTGCACTACACGACGCCGCTGATGGTGCTCGCCGACTGGCTGTGCCTGAAGCCGCGCAACGCCTCGCGGTGGAAGGACGTCCCGCTCTGGCTGGCGTTCCCGCTCGGGTACGCCGCCCTGACCGAGCTGCGGGCGGCGCTCCTCCCGTCGTTCCCGCTGAGGTACCCGTACTTCTTCCTCGACCCGACCACCGACGGCTACGGCTGGGTGCTGGGGCAGATGGGCCTGCTCACCGTCGAGTTCGTGGTGCTGGGCGTCGCCGTGGTCGGCCTCGACCGGCTCGGCACCCGGCTGGCACGCCGCCGCGGCGCACCGGAGCCCGCCGCGGCGGCCGGCGCCGGGCAGGCCGGGACCGCACCGCACGCCGGGACCCGGCGCTGACGCCGGGCGGCACCCGGCCGCGCGGCCGGCGTCCTACAGCGGGTCGACCCTGCGCAGGGCGCCGTCCAGCTCCAGCCAGCGGGTGATGCCGAGGGCGCGCAGGAACGGCACGTCGTGGCTGGCCACGATCAGTGCGCCCTGGTAGCCGGCCAGGGCCTGGGTGAGCTGGCGGACGCTCGCCAGGTCCAGGTTGTTGGTCGGTTCGTCGAGCAGCAGCAGCTGCGGCGGCGGTTCGGCCAGGAGCAGCGCGGCGAGGGTCGCCCGGAACCGTTCGCCGCCGGAGAGGGTGGCGGCGGGCCGGTCGGCCCGGTCGCCGCGGAACAGGAAGCGGGCCAGTCTGGCCCGGATCGCGTTCTCCCCGGCGGTGGGGGCGAACTCCCGGACGTTGCCGACGACGCTGAGCGTGTCGTCGAGCAGGTCGAGCCGCTGCGGCAGGTGCCGGGTCGGCACGGGTGTGCCCACCTCCCCCTCCTCCGGCGCGAGTTCGCCGGCGATGGTGCGCAGCAGGGTGGACTTGCCTGCGCCGTTGCGTCCGACCAGGGCGATGCGTTCGGGCCCGCGGAGGTCCAGGTCGATGCGGGAGCCGTCGGCGACCCGGTGGGCGAGCCGGACCCGGTCGAGCGTGAGCACGGTGCGTCCGGCCGGGACGGCGGTGCGCGGCAGGTCGACGCGGATCTCCGCGTCGTCGCGGACGGCCTCCTCGGCGGCCGTGAGGCGTTCCCTGGCGTCGGCGAGCCGTTCGGCGTGCATGCCCTTCAGCCGGCCCGCGGTCTCCTCGGCCCTGCGTTTGAACGCACCGGCGAAGATCTTCGGGTCGTTGCGGCTGGCGGACTTCTTCTTCCCGTACGCGGCGCTGCGTTCCAGGCGGCTCCGGGCGTCGACGAGGTCGCGCTTCTGGCGCTGGACGTCGGCGGCGGCGTTGCGCACCAGGCGTTCGGCGGTCTCCTGTTCGGCGGCGAGGGTGTTCTCGTAGTCCTCGAAGTTGCCGCCGTACCAGGTGACGGAGCCGTCCCGGAGGTCGGCGATCTGGTCGACGTGGGCGAGGAGTTCGCGGTCGTGGCTGACGACGACCATGACGCCGCGCCAGGCGGCCACCGCCTCGTACAGGCGGGCGCGGGCCGACCGGTCGAGGTTGTTGGTGGGCTCGTCGAGGAGCAGGACGTCGGGGCGGCGCACCAGCAGCCCGGCGAGGTTGAGCAGCACGGTCTCGCCGCCGGAGAGTTCGCCGGTGGTGCGGTCGAGGCCGAGGTGTCCGAGGCCGAGCCGGTCGAGGGTGGCGCGGGCGCGTTCCTCGACGTCCCAGTCGTCGCCGACGGCGGTGAAGTGCCGTTCGTCGGTGTCGCCGGACTCGATGGCGTGCAGGGCCTCGCGGGCGGCCCGGATGCCGAGCGCCTCGTCGACCCGCGCGTCCTGCGCGAGGGTGAGGCCCTGCGGCAGGTAGCCGATCTCGCCGCCGACCCGGACGGTGCCGGAGGTCGGGGTGAGGTCGCCGGCGACGAGCCGGAGAAGGGTCGACTTGCCGGCCCCGTTGAGGCCGATGAGCCCGGTGCGGCCGGGGCCGACGGCGAGGTGGAAGTTCTGCAGGACGGGGGCGCCGTCGGGCCACTCGAAGGACAGGTCGGTGCAGAGGACGGACGTGGTGGGTTGAGCCATGGATGGCCTCCTGCGGTTGCTTCGGAACGGTGAGGGAGCAACACGGGAGACACCGGGAGCGGCGGGGTGAACGGGGACGGCACGGCGCACCGTGGGGTGGGCCGGCTCACGTCCGAGGTCGCACGCTCACACGCACTCGACCGCCGGTGAACGGCGGGAGCGGGGGCGGTGTCTCATGACCTCAGACGAGCAACGGCCTTCTCCAGACGGGAGGGAACGGACGAACGTGCGTGTCCCAGGGTAGGCGGGCCGCCGTGCGGCCGCAAAGGAATTTCCGGGGGCCGGTGCCGTCGCCGGCCCGCGGCACTCCGCCACAGCGGCCCGCAGCACTCTGTCAAAGGCGTCACGCAACGGTTGGCACGGTGATCCATTGTGACGGCGGCCTGCAGGGCCGAGACTCCCAGGGGCGCCGCCACGGCCCGGGCCGCCGGCCCTCCGGACCGGCGCACGGGACCGCCCGACCCCCCGCGGGCCCGACACCCCCGCACCGCGCCGCCCGCGGGCCCGACCCCTCAGAGGTGACCATGACCACCGTGCCGGTGGACCGCGCCGCGCCCCGTCCTCCCGCGCCGAAGCGGGTGCGGATGATGCCGCTGGTGGCGCTGATCTTCTTCAGCGTCTCGGGCGGCGCGTACGGCATCGAGGAGCTGTTCTCGACGTCCGGTCCGGGGATGGCGATCCTGCTGATCGTGGTCACCCCGCTGATCTACAGCGTGCCGCACGCGCTGGTGGTGGCGGAGCTCGGCACGGCGATCCCGGAGGAGGGCGGCTACTACCACTGGGTCAAGCGCGGGCTGGGGCGGTTCTGGGGCTTCCAGCAGGGCCTGCTGCAGTGGATCTGCAGCTTTGTCGACATGGCGGTCTACCCGGTGCTGTTCACCAGCTACCTGCAGAGCCTGGTGGGCGCGGTCGCCCCCGGCGAGCACGTGCTGTTCCGGGTGGGTCACCTGCAGTTCGACCTGAACTGGTTCATCTGCCTCGCGGTGATCGTGGTGTTCACCCTGCTCAACCTGCTGGGCGCGGGCTGGGTCGGCGAGTCGTCGGTGGTCTTCGCGGTGATCTGCCTGCTGCCGATGCTGGTCCTCTCCGGCATCGGCATCGCGCACCTGGTCGGCGACGGCGTCAACCCGGTCGGGACGATGACCGCGACGGCCGGGCAGTCGACGTGGAACGCCTTCGGCGCCGGCCTGTTCATCGTGATGTGGAACTACTGCGGCTGGGACAGCGTGTCGAACGTCGCCGGCGAGATGGAGAACCCCCGCCGGCACCTGCCCCGTGCGCTGGCCGTCTCGGTCGTCCTGATCATGGTCGGCTACCTGCTGCCCACCATCGCCTCGCTCGCCACCGGGGCCGACGGCGACGCCGGCTGGCGCAGCTGGGAGGCCGGATCGTTCTCCGCCGTGGCCGGGCAGCTGGCCGGCCCCTGGCTGCAGTGGGCGGTCACCCTGGGCGGCATGTTCGCGGCCGTCGCGATGTTCTCGGCGCTCCTCGCCTCCAACTCGCGGCTGCCGCTGGTGCTGGCACGGGACGGCTACTTCCCGGCGTGGCTGGCGAAGGAGAGCCCCCGCTACCGCGTGCCGGTCGCGTCGGTGGTCGGCTCCTCGGCGATCTACGCGGTGTTCTGCCTGAGCAGCTTCACCAACCTGGTGATCTTCGACGTCTTCCTCACCAACACCGGCATCCTGCTGGAGGTCGCGGCGCTGATCGCCCTGCGCATCAGGGAGCCGGAGCTGGAGCGGCCGTACCGCATCCCCGGCGGCTGGTGGAGCATCGGCGGCATCGTCGCCGGCCTGCTCGCCGTCTGCGCCTGGGCCGCCTGGCAGCAGTACGTCGAGAGCGGCACCCAGGCGGTGACGTACGGGCTCGCGGTGATCGCCGGGTCGGTCCTGCTGTACCCGCTGCTGGCCCGCCGGGCGCGCCGGACGCAGCGGGTGCCGGTGCCCGCCCGGGCCGGGGCGGAGCCCGCCGGGGTGTCCGGCACGTCCGTGTAGCACGGGCGGGGCCGCGGGCCCGGATCGGCGCACCCGCGGCCCCGCCTAGAATCGACGCATCATGAGCGCCACTCTCGTAGTCAAGGACCTCGCCGCCGGCCACGGCGAGCGCACCCTCTTCGCCGGCCTGGACCTCGTCGTCGCACCGGGCGACGTGATCGGCCTGGTCGGGGTGAACGGCGCCGGCAAGTCGACGCTGCTGCGCCTGCTCGCCGGCCTGGACACGCCCGAGGGCGGCTCGCTGAGGCTCAGCCCGCCGACCGCGAACGTCGGCCACCTGCCGCAGGAGCCGGAGCGCCGGCCGGGCGAGTCCGTCCGCGACTTCCTGGCCCGCCGCACCGGCGTGGCGGAGGCGCAGGCCGCACTGGACGAGGCCACCGAGGGCCTGGTCGAGGGCCGTCCCGGCGCGGACGACGCCTACGCGGCGAGCCTGGACCGCTGGCTCGACCTCGGCGGCGCCGACCTGGAGGAGCGCGCCGAGGAGGTCGCCGACTCGCTGGGCCTCAAGGTCTCGCTGGACCTCCCGATGACGGCGCTCTCCGGCGGCCAGGCCGCCCGCGCGGGCCTCGCCTCGCTGCTGCTGTCGCGCTACGACGTGTTCCTGCTGGACGAGCCGACCAACGACCTCGACCTCGACGGCCTGGAGCGGCTGGAGTCCTTCGTCAGGGGCCTGCGCGCCGGCACCGTGCTGATCAGCCACGACCGCGAGTTCCTGGCCCGCACGGTGACCCGGGTGCTGGAGCTGGACCTCCACCAGCAGCAGGTCAACGTGTACGGCGGCGGCTACGAGGCGTACCTGGAGGAGCGCGCGGTGGCCCGCCGGCACGCGCGCGAGCAGTACGAGGACTTCGCGGACACCAAGGCCTCGCTGGAGGCCCGCGCGCAGATGCAGCGCAACTGGATGGAGCACGGCGTCCGCAACGCCCGCCGCAAGGGCAGCGACAACGACAAGAAGGCCCGGTCGACCCGCGCCGAGTCGACCGAGAAGCAGGCCTCCAAGGCACGCCAGACGCAGCGGATGATCGAGCGCCTCGACGTGGTCGAGGAGCCCCGCAAGGAGTGGGAGCTGCGGATGGAGATCGCCGCCGCGCCGCGTTCCGGTGCGGTGGTGGCGACGCTGCGCGGCGCGTCCGTACGCCGCGGGGAGTTCGCGTTCGGGCCGGTCGACCTGCAGATCGACTGGGCCGACCGGGTCGCGATCACCGGGGCCAACGGCGCGGGCAAGTCGACCCTGCTCGCCGCGCTGCTCGGCCGCCTCGAACTCGACGGCGGCAGCGCCGTGCTGGGCTCGGGCGTGGTCGTCGGCGAGGTCGACCAGGCCCGCGGCCTCTTCCTCGGCGGTGAGCCGCTGTCGGACGCCTTCGCGGCGGCCGTACCGGAGTTGACGCCGGAGGAGGTGCGGACGCTGCTGGCGAAGTTCGGCCTCAAGGCCGTGCACGTGGGGCGGCCCGCGGCGACGCTCTCCCCCGGCGAGCGGACCCGGGCGGCGCTCGCCCTGCTGCAGGCCCGCGGCGTCAACCTGCTGGTGCTGGACGAGCCGACCAACCACCTCGACCTGCCCGCCATCGAGCAGTTGGAGTCCGCGCTGGCCTCCTACACCGGCACCCTGCTGCTGGTCACGCACGACCGGCGCATGCTGGAGGCCGTGACGGTGAACCGCAGGGTGGTCGTCGAGGACGGCGGCGTCCGCGAACTCTGAGCTCCGGCGCTGAACTCCGGGCTCCGGGCTCCGGGCTCCGGACGCAGCGCCGCAGCGCCGCACGGGCGGTCCCGGCGGTTCCGACGGCTCCGGCGGCCCACCGCGGGGAACCGGGGACGTACCGGTGCGGCGCTGACCGGAGGGGCGCGGGTGGCGGGCGTGCGGTGCCCGCCACGTGCCGGAATTCCTTGGCGGGGGTGCTGGCCTGCGGGGATAATCCGTTGTCATGAACCACACTGCCGACGTCCCTGGCACCACGCCGCATCCGGTGTCCCCCGCCCGGCCGCCCGAGCTGCTGGCCCTGCCCGGCGGGGCCGCCCTGCGCCGCCGACGGGTGGCGGACGCCGCCGCCGTGAACGCCGCCGTGCACGCCAACCTGGAGTACCTGCGCCCGTGGATGCCCTGGGCGAGGAGCGCACCGACCATGGACCAGACCGTGGAGATGTCCCGGGCGGGCGAGGAAGTCTGGGACACCGGAACGGACTTCATGTACGTGCTCGGCACGGACGCCGAACCCGACGGCGTCCTCGGCGCGTTCGGCCTGCACGGGCGCATCGGGCCGGGCGCGCTGGAGGTGGGCTACTGGATCGCCGGCACCCACACCGGCCGCGGCCTCGCCACCGCCGGTGCCCGGGCGCTGACGGCGGCCGCACTCGCCCTGCCCGGCATCAGCCGCGTCGAGATCCACTGCGACGAGGCCAACCTGGCGAGCGCGGCCGTGCCCCGCAAACTCGGCTTCCGGCTCGACCGGGTGGAGGACGCGCTGGTCACCGCCCCGTCCGAGACCGGCCGCAAGCTGATCTGGGTCACCACCGGCTGACGGCCCCGCGCGCGGGGCCGCACCGGCCGGAGTCACGGGCCGGTCGCACCCGTCGGCGGCCCGGGGAGCCCCGGGCCGCCGCCCGGCGTCAGTACCGCGCGCCGACCGGCGCCGGGAGGGCGTCCAGCTCGGCGAGGTCCGCCGCGGACAGCTGCACGTCGGCCGAGGCCGCGTTGTCCGCCAGGTACTTCGGCGTCTTGGTGCCCGGGATGGGAACGACCAGCCGGCCCTGCGCGACCACCCAGGCCAGCGCCACCTGGGCCGGGGTGGCACCGATCCGCTCGCCGATCTCGCGGGTCTTCCCGACCAGCGCGAGGTTGGCCTCCAGCGCGTCCGCCTGGAACCGCGGCAGGGTGGCCCGCCAGTCGTCCGCCGGCAGGTCGGCGACCGAGGCGAACCGGCCCGCCAGGAAACCCCGGCCGAGCGGCGAGAACGGCAGGAACGCGATGCCGTTCGCCTCCGTGTACGGCAGCACCTCGGCGAGCGCGTCCCGCGTCCACAGGGAGAGTTCGGACTGCACCGACGCGACCGGGTGCACCGCCTGGGCCCGCCGGATCTCCTCCACCGACACCTCGGAGAGGCCGATCTGCCGCGCCTTGCCCGCCGTCACGGCCTCCGCGAGCGCACCCCAGGTCTCCTCGATCGGCACCGCCGGGTCGACCCGGTGCAGCTGGTAGAGGTCGACGTGGTCGGTGCCGAGCCGGCGCAGGCTGTCGTCGATCGCCTGCCGGACGTGCTCCGGCCGCCCGTCGTTGCCGACCCGGGCCCCGTCCGTGCCCGGCACCAGGCCGGCCTTGGTCGCCAGCACGGCCCGGTCCCGGTACGGGCCGGCCAGCGCCTTGCCGACCAACTCCTCGTTGTCGTAAGGCCCGTAGATGTCGGCGGTGTCGATCAGGGTGACGCCGAGGTCGAGCGCCGCACGCACCACGTCCACCGAGGTGGCGTCGTCGCGGCCGTTCGGGTCGTACGCCCAGGTCATCCCCATGCAGCCTAGTACTGCAACCGCATCTGGGGGTTGTGTCCGCGGCGTTTGTAGTGGGATTTGCGGGCGCGGGCCTGGCTTCGTCGCCGGAAGCGTGACCAGTGCAGATGGTGGTCGTTGGCATGGTGATGGGGGACGA